>NZ_JAGLBG010000041.1 GCF_018260405.1 Deinococcus sp. | reverse complement strand
TTCCCGCTCCAACGTACTTTCTTCTGCTACGCGCTCCGCGCGGTTTATCTACAAGATAAACGCAGTGTACTTAACTCTACGGACTACGGCTCAATGGTTTGCAAAAGCCGTTCAGCAGTGAGTACCAGCAGATAAGGATTTTTGGGAGGTGAACCCGTACCCGGTCAGGTTCCGGGTAGGGGGGCATTGGATAAAATCCTTATCAAGCCGCGCTCTGGTTTGGGGGCCGCTTCCAGTCGGAGGCGGCCTCTTGCCTATTTCTTTCGTACTAGACTCGGAGACATTATGGCGATTCAGCGGCCCAAGGGCACTCAGGACCACCTGCCGGACGGCAGCCCGAAACTCAGTACAGACATCAGGGCGTCGGCCTTTCGTCACGTGACCGAAACGGCGCAGCGTGTGCTGGAGCGGGCCGGGGCACAGTTCATCAGCACGCCCCTCTTTGAAGAAGCCGACCTTGTCAAGCGCGGCGTGGGCGGCAGCACCGATATTGTCCGCAAAGAAATGTTCACGGTCTACTACTTCGGGGATCACGGCGGCTTCATTCTGCGCCCCGAGGGCACGGCGGGCATCGTGCGGGCCTACTTGCAAAACGGCCTTAAACAGTTGCCCGCTCCGCTGAAACTCTGGACACACGGGCCAATGTTCCGCGCCGAGAACGTGCAAAAAGGCCGTCTGCGCCAGTTTCATCAGGTCGATTATGAGGTGCTGGGCAGCGCTGACGCCCTCGTAGACGCCGAAGCGGTGGCGCTGATGGTCGACGTGGTGCGTGAACTGGGACTGAAAAATGTGTGGGTTAAGCTCGGTTCTATTGGTGATCCGGACGACCGTGAGGCGTACAATGCCTACCTACTTGACCTGTTTACCCCGCACCTGGAGCGCCTTTCGGATGACAGCAAGGAGCGCCTGACCCGCAACCCAATGCGAATTCTGGACAGCAAGAGTGCCGAGGATCAGCACCTGCTGACCGAGCTGAAGGTGCGGCCTATGCTGGATTTTCTGGGTACAGAGGCGGCCACCCATTTCGGGCAGGTGCAGGGGTATTTGAAGGCCTGGAACATCGACTTCGACGTGGATCCCAGCATCGTGCGCGGGCTGGACTATTACCGCCGCACCGCGTGGGAACTGCATCACGGGGGTGTGGGGGCCAAGTCGGCCCTGGGCGGGGGTGGACGGTACGACGGCCTGGCCGAGCAACTGGGCGGATCGGTGGTGCCGGGCATCGGCTGGGCCTTCGGCATTGAGCGGCTGCTGCTGGCGCTAGAAGCAGAGGGGGTTAGCCTGCCTGAGCCCCGAGGCCCGCTGCTGTACCTGGCGGCCCTAGACGAGGAAAACGTACCCTACGCCGCGACGCTGGCCCGCAAAGCCCAGGCGGGCATTCGCGCTGAGTTTGCCTACCGTGCCATGAAACCGGGCAGCGCCTTCAAGGACGCCGAGCGACGCGGGGCGGTGTGGGCAGGGTTGATCGGTTCGGAAGAAGCCGCGAATGGTACGCTGAGCCTGAAAAATATGCAGACTGGAGAGCAGAAAGTGGTTGAGACGGCGGAGCTTGATGATTTCATCGCCCTTTCCCGCCTCTGAGTAGACGCGCCCTACCGCTTAACCGCGTTAGGCGAGCGGCGGGACCATGAACCCGCCGCTCGCCACCTTTTGACCAGGAATAACCAGTTTTACCAGGAATAACCAGAAGGCTTGGCCCGCTTCGGGGTTGACCAACTGGGCCGTCACCGCCCGGAACAACAGTGCTTAGGGCTAAGGCTTGCGCGGCGTCGGCCTGATGGGGCGCACTCTGGATTCCGGCCCAGCGACACGGCGGGCCTCTCCCTTTGGCCGAGCTTCAAAGAGCCTCTGGGCTGCCTTCTATGGCCTGCCTTCTATGGCCTGCCTTCTATGGCCTGCCTTCTATGGCCTGCCTTCTATGGCCTGCCTTCTACACCCGCCAGCTACTTACTGTGCCGCTGGCGGGCTGGCCGCTCTGTTCTCTGCTCACTTCCCAGCTCAGGCGGCATAATGCAGCCTGATGAAACGCACTGCCCTGATTGGCCACCTCAATACCGAACATGAAAACCAGATCGTCACTCTACAAGGCTGGGTCAATCGCCGCCGCGACCTGGGGGGCCTCATTTTTCTGGAGCTGCGCGACCGCTCCGGCATTATTCAGGTGCAAGTCGAGCCGGAGAGCGCCGCTTTTGCTGAGGCTGACCAACTCCGCGCTGAGTACGTGGCCGAAATTGAAGGTCAGTTTCAGCTGCGCCCCGAGAGCCAGCGCAAAGGCGGACTGGCCGACTACGAAGTGATCGCCAGCCGCGTCAAGGTGCTGAATACCGCCAAGACGCCTCCCTTCGAGCTGGACAAGGGAGAGAGCGTGGCCGAGGACATCCGCCTCAAGTACCGCTATCTGGACCTGCGCCGCCCGGAGATGCAAAGGGCGCTGATGCTGCGTTCCAGGGCGGTGGCGGCCATTACCGAGTTCCTCGACACCGAGGGGTTTATTCAGGTCGAGACGCCAATGTTGACCAAGTCCACTCCGGAAGGCGCACGTGACTTTCTGGTGCCCTCGCGCCTGAATCCCGGCGAATTTTACGCGCTGCCGCAAAGCCCCCAGCTGTTCAAGCAACTGCTGATGATTGCGGGCTATGACCGCTACTACCAGTTGGCCCGCTGTTTCCGTGACGAGGATCTCCGGGCGGATCGCCAGCCCGATTTCACGCAGCTCGACATGGAAATGAGCTTTGTCGAGCAGGATGACGTGCTGGAAGTTCAGGAACGCCTGATGGCGCACGTCTTCAAAAAAGTGCTGAACGTGGAGCTGCCTCTCCCCTTTCCCCGCATAAGCTACTTCGACGCGATGGACCGCTACGGTTCCGACAAGCCTGACCTGCGCTTTGATTCGGCGTTCGTAGACGTGACCGAACTGTTCCGGGGCGGTGAATTCAAAGCGTTCGCTTCCGCGCAGGCGGTCAAGGTGCTGGTAGCACCAGAATTGAGCCGCAAACAGATCGATGAACTCGAGCGCGTCGCCAAGCAAAACGGCGCGGGTGGTCTGGCCTGGCTCAAGCGCGACGGCGAGGGCTTTAGCGGCGGCATCAGCAAGTTTGTCGGCTCCGTAGCGGCGCAACTACTTGAGCAGACGGGCGTGCCCCAGGGCGCAACACTGCTCTTTGCGGCGGGCGAATGGAAAAAGGCGGTCACGGCGCTGGGAGCGGTGCGCCTCGCTCTGCGCGACCTGTTCGACCTCACCACAGGCGGGCCTCAGTTCCATATCTCGTGGGTCATGGACTTTCCGCAGCTCGAATACGATGAAGACAGGGCCGCCTGGACCTATATGCACCACCCCTTTACCGCCCCGCACCCGGAAGATGTGGCGCTGTTCGGCACCGAGCGCCAAGGCGAAATCCGGGCACAGGCATATGACCTGGTTCTGAACGGCTTCGAGGTCGGCGGCGGAAGCATCCGTATTCACAGCCCCGAGGTTCAGACCAGAATGTTTGCGGCCATTGGCTTTACCGAGGAGCAGGCCCGTGAAAAGTTCGGGTTTTTCATGGACGCTCTGGAGTACGGCACGCCCCCGCACGGCGGCATCGCCTGGGGCTTTGACCGCCTCATCATGGTGATGAGCGGCGCGGCCAGCATCCGTGAAGTGATCGCCTTCCCCAAGAATAACCGTGGCGCGGATCTGATGGCTCTAGCTCCCTCCCCGGTCGAAGCGCCCCAACTCGCTGAACTGGGCGTGGCGACCCTGCCCGCAGTGGAACGGGCCTGACTAAGAGATTCGTGCCCACTCCCCTTTGGATTCAATTCAAGCAGAGGCGAGTGGGGAAGCCACGGATTTCGCGGTAAGAAGCTCTCGGTGCAAGTGAAGCGGATTCGGGCGCTTTCTTGGAATCCGCAGAACTGTAACCGCGAGCTTCTTTTTGCCCACTCACCCTGTTCGGGGTAGAGGCATAGGCGGTGCCCTCTTGGTCAAAACGGCACCCAGGATTTGATCAGAAATCTCTCTGGATAAACCCGACGGCGTCCCAGACAGGACAGCGCCCAACACCGACTTCAGGTGTTCTGAATCTCTGCTCCAGTTTTGGCCTGCATCTCTTCCAGCGTCACTCCTGGCGCGAGTTCAACCAGCTTCAATCCCTGGGGCGTAACGTCCAGCACACCCAGATCAGTGATGATCCGGTCAACCACCTTCAGACCAGTCAGGGGCAAGGTACATTCACGCACAATCTTGTGCTCATCACCCTTTGCCACGTGCTCCATCAAAACGACCACGCGCCGCACACCAGCCACGAGGTCCATCGCTCCGCCCATGCCCTTGACCATCTTGCCCGGAATCATCCAATTGGCCAGGTCGCCGTGCTCGCTTACCTGCATGGCTCCTAGAATCGCCAGATTGATATGGCCACCCCGGATCATGGCAAAGCTCTCGGCACTGCTGAAAAAGCTGGCCCCAGGCAACGCCGTGACGGTCTGCTTTCCGGCATTGATGAGATCGGCGTCAATCTCCGCTTCCGTTGGAAAGGGGCCGATGCCCAGCAGACCGTTTTCCGACTGCAACATCACCTGTAGCGCCTGCGGAATGTGATTGGCGACCAGCGTAGGCAAGCCGATGCCCAGATTCACGTAATACCCGTCTTGCAGTTCCTGCGCGGCGCGGGCGGCCATCTGTTCACGGTCCCAGGGCATCACAGCCTCCTGGGCGTCACGGGCGACAAAAGCAGCAAGCGAGCATTTCGGTCTCTCAAATTATCCATCAGTTCCTCACCGTCTTTTTCTCGATACGTTTTTCGGGGTTGGGATTCAGCACGACGCGGTGAACATAGATGCCCGGCGTATCTACACGGTCGGGGTCGAGTTCGCCCACTTCCACGATCTCCTCTACTTCCGCCACAGTGAGTTTGCCGCAACTTGCCACCACGGGATTAAAATTTTGCGCGGTCTTGCGGTACACCAGATTGCCTGCGCGGTCCGCTTTCCAGGCCTTGACCAGACTCAGATCGGCCACGATGCCGCGCTCCAGAATGTAGGTCTGGCCACCGAATTCCTTATGCTCTTTACCCTCGGCGATCACCGTGCCCACACCCGTTTTGGTATAGAAGCCCGGAATTCCCGCGCCGCCCGCCCGCATCCGCTCGGCCAGAGTGCCCTGGGGGGCAAATTCCAGTTCAAGTTCGCCGGACAGGTACTGGCGCTCGAATTCCTTATTTTCACCAACATAACTGCTGATCATCTTTTTGATCTGCCGGGTCTGAAGCAAAAGACCCAGGCCGAAACCGTCGACCCCGGCATTATTCGACACGGCGGTCAACTCCTTGACCCCGGAGTCGCGTAGCGCCGTAATCAGTTGCTCAGGCATCCCGCATAGCCCGAACCCCCCCACAGCGATCATCTGCCCGTCGGCTACCACATCACGCAGAGCCACAGTTGCATTTTCGTAGACCTTATCCACGTTCGCCTCCACAGTGAACCAGAATTGAGTTGCTTTGTCCCACGACCTTACGACATTTTCCCTACCCGCAACAAGGCCGCCAGCCGGAGTGCGCCGCTCAGCAGGCGAGCGGGGCAGCTAAGACCCTATTAGGTGAAAAGATTAAGGACTAAACTTACGTGTGAATTTATTGCTTGATCTTATTCAATGACCCCCTGCCCGCTTGAGTCGTCAGATCGTTACCCCCGACAATACAGGGCATGTGTCTTCTCCCAGAAACCAGTAACTCGGCAGGCACGACATGAGCCTCTCTGAAGTCTTGGCCGGAATACAACAGGCAGCCGCCGACGCCGGACGCCCAGCAGAACAGGTGCGGCTCGTGGCGGTTAGTAAAGGCCAGAGCCCAGAAGCTATTCGCCAGAAAATCCTGGCACACGGCTCCTTTCCCCTGGCCGAAAACCGGGGGCAGGAACTGCGGGATAAAAAAATAGAGCTTCCAGGGGCCGAGTGGCACTTTATCGGCCCCCTCCAGGCCAACAAGATCAAATATCTGCGGGACGTAACGCTGATTCATACGGTCGAAGAACTGTGGCAGGCCCAAGCAGTGGCTACCGCCGCCGAGAAGTGGGGGCAGGCACCGGCTACCTTGCTTCAGGTGCATAACGGTGAAGCCCAGAAACATGGCGTCGCCCCTGAGAAACTTGCCGAACTGCTCCAGCAGGTTAGGGCCACCGGACTGGACGTGCGCGGCCTGATGGTCATGGCTCCCTATGGTCAACCGGAAGCGGCGCAGCAGCTGTTTGAAGCTACGGCCCGGCGGGCGCACGACCTGGGGCTGGCGGAACTGAGCATGGGCATGAGCGACGATTATCCCCTGGCAATTGCAGCGGGCGCTACACTTGTACGGGTTGGAAGGAGCCTCTTTACATGAAATTGACGCCACTAGACATCACTCAACAGACTTTTCCGACCAAGGTCAGCGGATACGACAGGGTCGCCGTGCAGCACTACCTAGCTGAACTGGGCAACACGGTAGAAGAGTTACTGCGCGAGCGGCAGACCTTGCAGCAGCAACTGAGCGCCGCGAGCACCGAGCTGAACGAAAAGCGCCAGCAGGAGGAAGAAATTCGCCGGGTTATCGTCGCTGCCGAGCGAATCGCGCACGACATGAAAGAAAATGCTATCCGGGAAAGCGAACTGCTGCTGGCCCAGACAACAAATCAGATTCAGGAAATGCAGAAAAACCAGGAGGTTCGCAAGGCCCAGCTCGAAATGGAACACCAGGGCCGCGTCGCTTCCCTGGAAGTAGCCTTCCGCACCCGCTTTACCGACCTGGAACGCGAGCAGCACGACCTGACGCTCGGGCGTGAGCGGCAGCATGCCGAGCGAATCGGCGAATTAGAGCGGCAGTTCAGCGACCGCTACCTGGAACTGCAAAGCCGCCTGAACTCTGCGCGGCAGGAATACACGCAGTTTCTGAACGGCTACCGCGCCCTGGTGCACTCGTTCGCGGAGCTGAGCCAGCGCCACAGCCTGCCAGACTCTTCTCCTTTAGCCGTTCAGTCTGCCAGCAACGCGGCCATAGGCCCCATAGAAGTATCTACAGAATTGCCTTCCGTCAATGGGCAAAAGTTTCTGTGAAGGTTCGGCAAGGGTCAGGAACGCACGCCGGTAGCCTCAGTCCAAGGTCAGTCCAGGGAAGGGTCTGTTTCAGGGGCAATGCCAGAAGGGGACTTACTGGGCAGCTGGTCGGCGATGGCCTGCGCGAGTTCCAGTAGGTCTTGTTGCAGCCCGGGGCGCTCGTTCTCAGCGTATTTCAGTGGCATCTGATCGATAAACGCCTGTAAGCGCCGCTCGACCTTCATTTTGCGGCCCGGAGCGTCCAGGACAGCACTCACACGCACGATCTCGATGTGGAAGCCCTTGTATTCAGTCTGGAAAATGACTTCCCGCTGCTGCATGGGTACAGGGTAGCAATTTCGGGAGCCGGAAGAGAGGCTGCTTTTTCTGGTGCGCCACAATAAGGCCTATGACCAAGCGACTGCTGGCCCTCGATATCGGTGGAACCACCATCCGCGCAGCCCTGATCGAGAACGGCAAAGTAACCATTCGTGCAGAGCAGCCCACGCCCCGCCCCGCGCTGCCGGACGCCGTGATTCAGACCGCTCTTTCCCTGGCCCGGCCCTTCGCCGCCCAGGCGAGTGCGGTCGGCGTAGCGTGCGCCGGGGCGGTGGCCAACGGCAGCGTGACGGCCACGGCGGCCCATACCTTTCCCGGCTGGGACGGTATTGCGCTGGCGCAGCAGCTCGGCCAGGGCCTGGGCCTGCCCTGCACGGTGCTCAACGACGCCCGCGCCGCTGCCTGGGGCGAGTTTGCAGCCGGAGCGGGCCAGGGCACGAGCGAATTCATGTTCATTACCGTCAGTACGGGCGTAGGAGCCGGGCTGGTTCTGGGCCACCACCTGCACCTGGCGGCCAACGGACTGGACGCGGAACTGGGATTCGTGTCGGTTCCTGCCCGCTGGCAAACAGGCTTCGGGTTGCCACCGGAAGGTACGCTGAAGCTGGGGCCACTGGAATTTGAGACGAGCGGTACGGCGCTGGGCACCCAGGCTTTAGCGCAGGGATTGACGCAGGGGCCGGGAATGGCCCGCGAGCTGTGTGACCTAGCCGAAGCCGGAACCCCCGCCGCCGAGACCCTTTACCGCCACTCGGCCAGTTTAATTGCCTGGAAAGTGGCGGATATAGCCGCTCTGCTAGGCGTGACGCGGGTAGCGTTAGGGGGCAGCGTGGGGCTGCGGCCCGGCTACCTACAGCGCGTGAACGGGGCGCTCGCCGCTTTCCCGGCTCGGTATCAGCCGCAAGTGGTTCACGCCGCGCTGGGGGCAGAGGCCGGACTGATCGGGGCCGCGCTGTGGGCTGAGCGCCAGGGCTGAACATCTGGCAGACTGAGGCTATGACTGACGCCGACCGGAGTATCCGTTCTCAGCTGGCTTTTGCCCGACTACTTCCCAGACTGTTTCGTGGAGGACAGGCTTTTGTCGGAGTCGAGGCCGCCCTCAGCGACCTGAGCGACGAGCAGGCGACCGCCCGGGCCGGGCAACTGCCGCACAGCGTGGCCGAACTAGTTGCTCACATCAACTGGTGGAACCGCTGGATGCTGGAGATTATCGAAATGGGCGCGGCCCAGCCCTACCCCAGACACGCCGCCGAGACCTGGCCGAGCGTGCAGCCGGGGCAATGGAGCCAGATCAAGAACGAGTTTTATGAGCTGCTGGCCCGCATAGACCCGCACGCCGCGCGGCCCGACCTGTCCAACCCAGTGAACCACGAGGAAACCATCGGTGAGTTGCTCGCGGATATGGCGCTGCACACCGCGCATCACTTCGGGCAGATCGTCAGCGTGCGGCAGGCGCTAGGTTACTGGCCGCCTGCCGGGGGCGGCGACTCCTGGTAAAGGTTGACCCTCCCAAGTCAAACCGGTCGTTCCACTCGGCAAAAAGATGGTCAAGAAAGCACCACCCTTTTGCACAATGCTCTAAGGCCGTCCGTGGGCACGCTTTTCGGCCTGAACCATCGCCACGAACTGGGCCAGTTTGGGGGCGCGGCCCCAGCGTTTACGGTCACTGGCGATGCGCCAGACAAATTCGACGCCTAGCTTGCGGGTCCAGTCGGGGGCCAGTTGCGCGGTTCCGGCCAGCACGTCTATAACGCCGCCACAGCCGATACAGACCGGCGTGTTGAGCACCTGGCGCCAGTACTGGTTAAAGATTTCCTGGCGGCCCGCGCCCATGCCAGTGAGCAGCAGATGAGCCTGTGAGTCGCGTACCAGTTCGGCCACTTCACGGTCCCCGTCTTGCTTGAAATAACCGTGATGCACGCCAGCCACCTGAATGCCGTAGTCCTGGGCGGCCTTCTGCGCCGCCTGCTCAGCCACTCCGGGTTTGGCCCCCAGAAAGTAAACTCGCAGATTGGGGCCATGCTGGCGCATCAGGCCAGTGGCGATATCGAAGCCGGGAGCGCGGGGCACTTCGGCTCTGGCAAGCTGCCGGGCGGCGTACACGATACCGACGCCGTCTGCCGTCACCAGATCGGCGGCCTGCATGGCCGCGACAAACTCCGGTTCAGTGCGGCTCTGCACAATGAATTCGGGGTTGAGAGTAACGACCGTATGTGAGGTTCTGGGGGCCTCAAACATCCAGCTTCCCAGGCGGCCTAGCGTCTGCTCCAGCGTAATCACGTCCAGAGGCAGGTCGAACAGGGTCAGTCGGCGGACTTGAGTCATGCTGGTGGGCATTCTAGACCAGCGGAGCGCGGCAATAGAGACGGCCGGGGGCGGGGGGCAACTGACCGACAGTTTATCTGGATACTCCGGGTCTCCGGGTGCGGCATACTGCCCCTATGTTTCCGGGCGCCTTTCAAACGTTACCCCCCGATGCCCAGAGCCACCTGACCTCCGCTGGCCGGACCGGGCACTGGGCCAGAGGGGAACTGCTGTTTCACCCCGAGGACCCGGCGGAGGCGCTGTACGTGCTGATGCGCGGCGCGGTCAGGCTCTACCGGCTGGGTTCCAATGCCCGTGAAGTCACCCTGGATGTTCACGGGCCGGGGGCGCTCCTGGGGGTGTCTGCGCTGGTGCCCGGCGCAAGCTACGGGATGTACGCCGAAGCGATGGACGACATCGAGGCGCTGGTGCTGGGCCACGACGCCCTAAGCCGACTGACGCAGCTGGCCCCGGCGGTGGGGGTCGCCCTGACCGAGCAGATTACTCGGCAGACACGCGGGATTCAGGAGCGCCTGGCCGGACTGGTGTTTCTTGAGGTTTCCCAGCGGCTGGCTCTGGCCCTGCTGACCCTGGCCGAGCGTGAGGACGAATGGGGCGAAACCGGTAGCTTGGTGCTGCGCGAGAGGGTGTCACATCAGGATTTGGCGCATGTGGTCGGAAGTACGCGTGAAACCATTACCAAGCTGCTCGGCGATTTCCGCAACCGGGGGCTGCTTGACCTGGGCTACCGCCGAATTATCCTGACCGACCACGACGGTCTGTTGCGGGCAGCCCGTGAGCCGGTGCGCTGATCATGCTTACCTGACCCGGAAGGTTGGGTGTAATGTACTGAGCGGCTGAAATATCGTCCAGGGTGTATTTTGCAGTGTATTTTACCTAGCGCTGTATTGAAGCTGTATTTAGGACCAGAAGTTTTCAGGGAGGCAGGCTGAACGTGGCGCGGACTATCGCAACAGCATACAAACAGGGCGAGATGACGGAATTTATACGTCTGCCCCCTCAGGGACTGGCCCAGGCCCAGGCGGAAGCGCGGCCCGGGATCGACCGCACAGCACTGGCTGAGGCCCTGCGGGACTATCATCGCTCACTAGGCACACTAGAGGCGGAAACGCAGGCGCTGCTGGACCGGCTGGCCCACCCGGCTTCGCGTGTGGTGGTCACCGGGCAACAGGCAGGCGTGCTGACCGGCCCGGCTTACAGCGTGCATAAAGCCGCCGACGCCGCCTTGCTGGCGCGTTCGCTTGACCGTGAAGAGGCCCCGGTAATCGCGGTCTACTGGATTGCCAGTCAGGATCACGATGCGGCGGAGGTGGCCTCGACCACGCTGCTGGACATGAGCGAACGGCTGCACCACCTAGTACTGGACGTGCCTGAAGGCCAGCCTATCGGACGAATCGCGTGGCGAGAAGAATGGACCGCGCAGATCAGGCAGGTGCTAGCCGAATTCGACGCCCCAGCAGAGTACCGGGCGGCGGTCAGTCAACACATTGAGCAGGCGCTTTCAGGCGGCGGCTCCTACGCCGATGTGTTTGCCCGGCTGATTCATGGGCTGCTGGCCAGGGCCGGGCTGCTGGTGCTTGACCCGATGTTCCCGGCTCTGGCCCGGCTGATGGCCCCGGCGCTTAGGCGGGAGCTCGAGCACCCCCTGGCCTCGTCGGAAAAGATCGAGGATGCAGCCAGCCGACTGCAACGCGCCGGATTCGAGCCGCAGCTGCGCCGCCCAGCGGGAGCGACCAATCTGTTTGTCGAGGAAGAGGACGGCCAGCGCCGCCTGCTGCGCTTTGACGGGAAGCGCTTTGAATCTGGCACCCGTGTGTACAGCCGTGACGAACTGCTGGCCCTGCTGGAGGCCGACCCGAGCCGCCTGACTCCGGCAGCGGGCCTGCGCCCGGCGGTACAAGACACCCTATTGCCTACTCTGGCCTTTGTGGTCGGGCCGGGAGAAATTGCGTACGGGGCGCAACTGCGTGAGGTGTACGAGCTGCACGGCCTGCACCAGCCTCTGCTGTGGCCGCGCCTGAGTGTGACGTGGCTGGAACCCAACGTGACCCGGATAGTGCGGCGACTGGGCACCACGGCGGCCCAGGTGCAGGCCGACCCGGAAGGCGTACTGGGCCGCGCCCTGGCCGCCGAGCGACAGGCCGGAGCAGTCTCGGCGGAGCGGTTGCAGGCCATTCAGGAGCAACTTCAAGCGCTCACGGGCGAACTGGCGGCCCTCGACCCTACGCTCGAGGGGGCGGCGGCAAAAACTCGGCTGCGCACCACGGCTCGTATAGCGCACCTTCAGGATCTGGCTGTCCGCGCCCTGGCCCGCGCAGAGAACGAGCGCTCGGGGCAGTTGACCAGGCTAAAGAAACATCTGTTGCCCAATGGCGTACCACAGGAACGCGAGATGAATTTCCTAACCTTCTTGCTGAAACACGGCGAAGCGCCGCTGCAAATGCTGCTGAACTTGACTCCAGGCTGGAGCGGAGAACTGGAGATTCCGTGAAGGCAAGCTGAGAGTTGACCTCTACTACGTACAGATAAAGAAAAAGCGGCACCCACAGGACTGGTGTCGCTTTTTCGCTTTTGAAGGCGAAGTTCGGCTCATCCGGACTGCCGACTGAACCGGGCAGTATTGGAGTCAATCGCTTGACCAAAACGGCTTCTTGGGCAGAGCGGCAACCGTGACGGGGCCTGCCCGCTGTCTTGGGCAAAACGGCACCCGTATGGGGCCTGCCCGCTCCCCCACTGCGGGCGGAATGGAGCGCAGTCCGTATCAGGCGCTGACCCATTCACGCAGCAGTTTTTCAAGGTTGTCATCGTCAAGTTCATTGTGCTCGGCGAGTGCCTTGATGTGATCGGTCACGCGGCGCAGGGCGTCTTCACCGTAGTGCAGGCCCAGCTCACGGGCCTTGTGGGCAATAGCGTGCTTGCCAGTGACCTTGCTGACCGCCTGAATGCGGCGGCCCACGCCAAAAACACCCGGGGGAATGGCCTCATACGCGCCGGGGTTGAGGTAAATGGCCTTGAGGTGCATTCCAGCCTTGTGGTTATAGGCGAATTCTCCGGTCAGGTAGTTATTCCAGGGAATAGGCAGGCCCACCATTCGGGCAATCATGCGGTCAAGTTCTGGCAGCATTTCGAGGCTGTACTTGTCCACGAGGCCCTGGGGGTCGAAGGTGAACATCCGGGCCAGAAAACCGCCCAGCGGCGTAATCCCGTTGCGCTCGCCGATGCCCAAAATGGTCGTGTCGATGTGGGTGGCCCCAGCTTCGATGGCCTCATAGGCGTTGGACACGGCGCACCCGGTGTCGTTGTGCCCGTGAAACTCGATGCCGCAGTCGTCGTGAATGACCTTGCGAACTTCGCGCACAAGGGTATAAACCTGTCTAGGCGTAGCCACACCGACGGTATCGGCCAGCCCTACGCGGTGAACGCCCATGTCTGAGACGGCCCCGTAGACCGCCATCAGGTCCTCTTCCTCACTGCGGAAAGTGTCCTCGGCGGAAAAACGGATTTGCATCTCGGGGTGGTGGTCCCGAATCCAGCCGATGACCTGTTGCGCGGTATCGATGATCTGTCCGATGTTCTTGCCGTGACTGAACTCGCGCAGAAAGCTGCTGGTGCCGAACAGCAGGTCTAGGCCGTCTACACCGGTATCTACGGCCCGCTGCACGTCGTCGAGATGACACCGGACATGGGTCAGGAACTTACTTTTCAGCCCCAGACTGGTCAGCTTAAGGATATCGGCATGGGTCTGTTCGCTGACCATCGGCGTGGTGACTTCGATGAATTCAATTCCAAAGGCGTCCAGCGCCCGCGCAATCTCGATCTTATCGCCCGTTTTGAAGTTCCCCTTGGCAAACTGCTCGCCCTCACGCAGGGTCGAATCGATAATCGCCCAACGGTGGGCCGGAATCAGGGGGGCAGATGTATCAGTCATAATTCTTCAAAGGAAGTTTGCACCTTCGCCTGATAAATGTCAAGCAAAAGCTAGAAATAGTTTTCAAACGATAAGACAGTCACCCGTGCCTAACTCAATTTCGTATTGCACGTGGTGTGAACCGTCTGGAGGCCCGCCGCGCAAAGCTGGGCTCTGGACAAGCTTTTTGGCTTCTGTGCCCTCGGCAGATTCTGGGTCATCAAGGAGTCTGATTGGATTCTGACGTGACATCAGAAAATGACGTCCAATGGGGGCATCCACCCGCATCCCGAGATTAGGGTAGGTCTTTATGGGATACTGCTGGCGTGGGCGATATGTCGTCTCCTTTTTCTGGAGAAGAAGGTCAAACTAAGCAGGCCATGCCAAAGTACGCTGGCCGGGCTAAACGTGCCGCCCCGGACTGGTCCGTTGGGCCGTCGCCAGAGCTGCCCTGGCCGCGCCGCCTGGTCGTCTCGACCCCGCTTCAGCACCTGCTGGATTCGGGTCACGCCCTGGTAGACCGCTCGCCTCCCATTCTGGCCTCGGGACTCCTGGGGCCTAGGCTGCCCGCCTGGAACGACTTTCAGACGGCGCAGCTGGACCTGGGAGACCCGGAGCTGGGGGCCAGGCACGATCAGACCGCCGAAGTTCCTATGCAGGAAATGGGCATCACGGCGAAGTCTGAACACACGGATTCTGAATACCTACAGCCTGAACATGCGCGAGCGGCCCCGCCAGAAACCGCAACCACGACCATGCCAGAGGCCTTCGAGATTCCCCAAGGCTTCAGGCCCTTCCAGGCCACCCTGGACGAATCGGTGGTCGATGCCCTGATTAATGCGCTCTACGACGCCTTGCCCGCCGACCTCGAAATCTCGGCTGTGGGCTTCCAGCCGGAGGTCACCACTTCAGGAAATGTTCTGGGACGCCACCAGGCCGTGACCAGCCGCACCCTGGTCGATCTGGAAACCGAGCTGGAGCAGACTGAACCCCGCCAACTGGTTCGTGGGCCGGTGGATGGGGCCACCATCCGCGTGACCCTGCACGCCCTGACCGAGCTGCCGCTGGATGTTCTGCCGGACGAACCGGCCCAACGCATCAGCAAAAGCACCGTACTGGGCGAGGGCGAAGCCTGTTTTCTCAGAGCGCAGTCGGCGCTGTGGGCGTGGCGCACACACCGGCAGAACAACCTGCAACTTCACAGCGCGGGGCCACCGGTCGTCAACCGCAATGTGCTGATCGAGCAGCGGATCGGCCCGCTGACCCTGCTGGTCGGCTGCCGCGTCACCGAGCAGCACGAGGCGCCGCGCCTGTGGGGATTTACGCTGGGCAGTCTGCGCGGACAGGTTCTGCGCTCGCGCGAAACTTTTCTGATCGAGTGGCAGCCAGGGGGCCAGGTGGTGTTCACCTGCACTTCCGAGCAGAGTATTGCGCTGGCTACGCTGGGCTTTCTGGCTCCAGTCCATAACGCCGTGCGCCGCATGATGGTCAAGAGTTACATCCGCAACATGCTTGAAATGAGCGCCGGAGCCGAAGCCAGCTAGGCTCAGGCAGGCTAGGGCGGGGCAAACCAGAGCCTTGCCTGAGCAACTGGGCGCCAAAGCGTGGCCCAGCGTGATCGAATAGGAGCCATGACGCAACCACGACCAGAGGCCATTTACGACGTTTTTCAGGGAAGGCATGGCTCTGGTGGCAAACAGGTCGCCGTTTTCGGGAGTGCTGACGGAGACCTTCAGGCGGCGGCGGCGGCGGCGGGCACACCCCTGAGCGTGTTTATCGAAAGCGCTGACCTGACCAGACTCTGCTTACGGGTCTTTACCCCCACCCGCGAAAAAGGGGAAAGCGATTCGGCCAGCGTGGCGGCGCTGACGCATAGGCAGCCGCACCTGCTTGACATGACCGAGGTGCTCAGCAGCCACCCGGCCACCCCAGCCCAGCTGTGCGGCGGCGAGTGGCTGCTCGGGCAGGGCGTGGTCAGTGTGCAGCCCACCCGACTTCCGACCCTGGCCCTGGAACTACCAGACCCTGGCCCCGCCCATATTGCGGGCACTGGACGCCCCAACCTACTGATCGAAGTGCCCAGTCTGGAGGCGCTGGAACAGTTCACGCCGGAGGCCGGGGCCATCAGCGAGCTGGGCCGGGCCACCGATACGACCGGACTGATCCTGTACACCACCGCGCCACTCCCCGCCGACCAGGGCCGCGCCGACGTGTGTTTCCGGGCTTTCGGGCCGCTCAAGGGATTTCTGGAAGACGCCGCCAGCAGCAACATGTTCGCCTGCCTGACCGGAGTGTTGGCCCAGCGCGGGCAACTAGCCCCGGACAACAACCTGATCCGGGGTGCTCAGCGCCAGCCCGGCAGACCGTCACGGCTGACCGCGCAGTACGGCCAGCCCGACGAAGCTGTTTGGGTGGGGGGAAGCGCAGTGCGCCGGGCAACGTGAATGCTGTTTGAATGCTGGGCCAGGTGAATACGGCGGGCGGGTACCCGGCAAAGACACCCAACGGGACACCCCGGAGCCACCAGTGGTGTGAACCCAGGCATAAGCCGTCCTCATCTGTTCATGAGAATGGTGCACTAGTCTACACTCATGTTCGATAATGATAGCGATGAGCGTAACTTTTCCTTTAAGCATCTGCTGCTGCTGGGTGCCCTGATCGGTGCGGGCGCGTACTACTTCAGCCGTGAGCAAAACCGCAAGGCGCTTGACGCCAAACTGGCCGAACTGGGCCTCAAGGACTCGGTCGATGACGTGACTCAGAGTGTCACCAAGGGGTGGGAAAAGACCAAGGACGCCGCCAGCACCGCTGGAAGCACCATCGCCGATAAAGCCGGTGAGGTCAAAGACGCCGCCCTGAGTGGCGCTGCCGCAGTAGCCGACAAGGCCAAGGACGTGGCAGGCGACGTGGCTGACAAAGCCAAAGATGCCGCCGCCGCCGTTAAGCCCGCCGTAGAAAATGCCACCGACGCAGCCAAGGACGTCGCAGGCAATGTGGCCGACAAGGCCAAGGACGCGGCTGCTGCCGTGAAACCTGCCGTACAGGACGCCGCCGACAAAGCCAAAGACGCGGCCAGCGACGTCGCCGATAAAGCGAAGGACGCCGCCGCCGCTGCCAAGCCCGCTGTGCAAAACGCCGCTGATACGGCCAAGGACGCCGCTGCGAATGTGGCTGACAAGGCCAAGGACACTGCCAGTGACGTAGCCGACAAGGCCAAAGACGCCGCCCAGGCCGCCGCCGGACAGGCGCAGAACACTGCAGCGAACAGCACCGAAAAGTCGGTGGACTGGTCTGCCGAACTTAAGCGCATTACGGGCAATATGGGCGATAAGAACCAGAAAGACTCGGAGCGCAAGCTGTAAACTGCCCAGGCAGAAGGGAGGACAGGTCTCCATAGTGCTGGGGGCCTGTCCCCTTCATTTGATGTAAAGACCCGGAACTGAGTACGTTTAACTTAGAGCAGTTCTCCGAATTATGGGCGCGTAGGAAAAATACCGCCGCCCCCTTCATTCTCCGTCCTGCTCTTTTTTGTTCACTCTTTCCACTCGGCAAAAAGATGGTCAAAAGAGCACCATCTTTCTTTTGGCAAAATACTCTAAGTGTCTTTATAAAGGAGTGCCTGTGAGCCTGACCCCCAATGAACTGGAAACCTATCTTTCGGCCCTGGTACGCGGTGAGCTTAAAATCGCCACGATGATCTGGGGGCCGCCCGGCGTCGGCAAAAGCAGTGTGGTCGCTCAGATCGCCCGGGCGCACAACCTGGCTTTCGTGGATGTCCGACTCTCGCAGCTGGCTCCCACCGACCTGCGCGGCCTACCCGTGCCCGAGGCCGACGGGCAGGGCAGCGGAGTGAGCCGCTGGTATCCGCCAGAATTCTTGCCGCGCAGTGGTCAGGGCATCCTGTTTCTAGACGAGGTGAACATGGCCCCGCCCACCATGCAGGGCATGGCACAGCAATTGATCCTGGACCGCAAGGTGGGCAGTTATGAGCTGCCAGACGGCTGGTTCGTGTGGGCCGCCGGAAACCGCAAGGAGGACCGCGCCAGTGTGTTCGACATGCCCGCGCCGCTGGCGAACCGCTTTCTGCACCTAAGCGTGCGCCCGGACTTCGACAGCTGGCGCAGCTACGCCCTGGGGCGCGGGCTGCACGAACACGTAATCGCCTTCCTGACCTTCCGGCCCGAGTTGCTGCACCGTCTCGACCCGGCGCAGCCCGCCTGGCCCAGCCCGCGTGCCTGGGAAATGGCCTCGCAGTTGCACCGCGCTGGGCTGGACGCTTCTCCGGCCATTGGCGAGGCGGCTGGAACCGAATTCAGTGCGTTCGTGCGGCTATTCGAGCAGGTGCCCGATCTGGGTGAGGTGCTGAGCGGACACGGCACCGGCCTCAAGCTGCCCGAGGAACCCAGTGTGCGCTACGCCGCCGTGGTTGGTCTGGCCGCCCGCGCAGCCAACGCCGACGAGGCTTACCACGCCTTCCAGTGGCTTGGTAGCGCCGCAGGCCCGGAATGGCTTCAGCTCTACGTCGCCACGCTGGTCAGCAAGTTCCAGACCATCGGGCAGCTGGGTGAACTGGTGGGGTTGCTGGGCCGCGACCCTAAGCTGGCTGAACTGGTTCAGGGCACCCTGGCCCTGACGGAGGGTCACTGATGGCGTGTGGCCTGTGGCCCATAGCGTATGGAAAAAACCCGGCTGAGGCCACATGTCTGCGCCGATAACCCCCACCCCCGAATTCCAGCACATGATCTCGGGGTCTCGGCTGCGGTTGAGGGGCAAATCGGCCTTTTTTGCGACCCTGTTGCTACACGCCGAATTTGTGCCGTCGCGTGAAGTGGTCGGGGCTGGAACCGACGGTGAACGGGTCTATGTCCATCCCGAAATGGCGGCCAGCCTGGCTCCGGAAGTGCTTGACAGCCTGCTGCTGCACGAGGTGCTCCACGCGGCCCTTTCGCACGTCGAGCGGCGCGGCCCCCGCGAGAAAAAACGCTGGAACAGGGCCGCCGACCTGATTGTGAACGGCATGGTGGCCTCGGCAGGCTTGCCCACGCCGCCAAGTTTTCAACGCGACGAACATCTGGAACGCCTAAGCGCCGAGGAAGTGTATACCGCCATTGACGCTCAGGCCGACAGTAACGCAGGTGACGACGCCAGCGACGATCTGCTGGAAGGCCCGCCCAGCGACGCGCCCTCCAGGGGGGGCAAACCGGGCAAGCAGGCCGCCCGGCACTGGCAGCAGGCCATGGCCCAGGCCCGCAGCGTGGAGGCCATGAGCGGTGAACACGGCCACGATCCGCTGGGCATGCACCGTGAGTTGCAGCGGCTGGCCCCGGCGCGGCTCGACTGGCGGGCGCAGCTGTGGCGCTTTCTGGCAAGGACTCCGGTGGACTTTGGCGGCTTCGACCGCCGCTTCGTGGGGCGGGGGCTGTACCTCGAAGCCCTGGACGACGAATCGCTCCGGGCGCTGGTGGCGGTCGACACTTCGGGCAGCGTGGACGACGACGCGGTGCGGGCACTGGTCGGTGAGGTGCAGGGCGTACTGGGAGCTTACCCACACGTCAAGGCCACGCTGTACTACGCCGATACCGAGGCGTATGGGCCCTTCGAGTTGCGGCCCGGTGACGCTATTCCCGAACCACAGGGCGGCGGCGGCACCGATTTCCGGCCTATTTTTCAGCTGATCGCCGAACACGAACCGGACGTGCTCATTTACCTGACCGACGGATACGGCGACTTTCCAGAGGAAGTGCCGCGCGTGGCAACCCTGTGGGTGGTGCCGCCCGGTGGCCTGGAAGACGAGGGCTTTCCGTTCGGGGATGTGTTGCGACTGGAAGAAGGCACTTCATAGATACTTCATAGATAAAGAGCGGGCCGCTCACCAACTGGGAGCGGCCCACCTACCGAACCACGCTTTATTCCGATTGCGATTGAATGCCCCATGTTGGGGATGAAAGCCGACTGGAGCGAGTAGGCCAAAATAGCTCCCAGCTACAGTAAGCGGGTCAGGCAAAAGCGCCCAAACCCGCTCTGCTTCGCAGCTTTGTCAGTCCGCTTGGGGCGACGGTGCAAGCGTCACGCTGGCGGTACAGGCGCTGCCCTCTTGAGCAGAGCGGCACCCGTAGTCTCAGGCTTTGGCTTTGCTTAGCAGGCCAAGCGCGTACTCACCCATCAGCCTGGGAATGTTGACCCCCGTGGTACTCACTGAGTTCTTGAATTCCATGGTGTGGTTAATCTCGATAACGACCAGACCGCCCCATTCGTTCTGGCGTTTGGGGTCCTCGACCAAATCGATGGCGACAATCTGCCCGTCGACTGCGGCGGCTGCACGCTGGGCGAGGTCGGCCAATTCGGGCGTCACCTCGCAGCGGCTGGCCTTGGCCCCACGCGCCGTGTTGGTAATCCAGTGTTCGGAAGTGCGGTAGATGGCCCCGATACATTTGCCGCCAATCACAAAGGCGCGGATGTCGCGGTCTGGTTTCTCGACCAGCTCCTGCATGTAGAACACACCGTGCAGCGGCCCGCCCAGCACTTCCTTGTGCTCGATCACGGCCTCGGCGGCGTCACGGTCATTCAATTTGCTGACCATGCGGCCCCACGACCCCACCGTGGGCTTGAGCACCACCGGGTAGCCCATCTGCTCGATCAGTTCAAGGGCCGCCTCACCGTCGAACGCCACACTCGTGCGCGGAGTGGGCAGTCCAGCAGCGTGCAGCCGGGAGTTGGTCGCCAGCTTGTCGCCGCACAGCTCAATCACGTGGCTGGGGTTGACGACCTGCACACCGAAAGCCTCAAGCGCACGGGTCACCGCGTGCCCACGCGACTGACTGACGCACCGCTCGATGGCGACCTTCCAGGGCACCTGCGCCGCGCCGATTTCATCAAAAGTAATTTTGAGCTGGGGCGCGTAGACCTTGTCATACGGCACGCCCAGCTCGTCGAGCGCCTCGAAGAGCATCTTCTCGTCGGGGCGAATACGGTCATAAATCACAGCCAGTTCAGCCATAGCAATTCCGGGGTAAACCTGAAAAGCGGCGCAGAGGCGGCACTCCTTGCCCCCGCACCGCCCTAAAGGGCTTACTCGCCCCAGTCCTCCGCTTCCTGCGGGGCCGCCGCCAGACGCGGGGGATCGACGCTGACCACTTCGTACTCGACGCCAGTTTCGTCGTCAATGACGAGTTCTCCCAGTTCAGGGTTGTTCAGTTCGATGGTGGCTCCGGTATCAGGGTTTTCAAATTTAATGGCAGACATATTAACTCCTTACGTTTGATAGGTTAGCGCCTCAAAAAACTTTCGACTGATATTGTCTAGACTAATAGAGCCAGTCAAGGCGACTATATTCTCTCATACGGACTGCGCTCTATTGCGCCCAATGCGTCTGTTGTTGCTCCTCGCGTCCGCTCGGATTGATTCGGAATGGCACCGAATCAACCGGAAGCCGTATCCGTCAGGGTAGCAGGGAAAGGTGCCCGGGCGCTGTGAAGGCGGCGGCGTGTGCGCTAGCCTGAGCAGCATGAAAAAGACGATGAATATTACCTGGCTCGGCGACCAGCGCTACGTGGGTGTCAATGAAAACGGCCAGCAGCTGCTGATCGACAATAGCCCGACCAAGATCGGGGTTTCGCCCATGGAAGCCCTACTGGGGGCGCTGGCGACTTGCACCGCTTACGATGTGGTTGAGATTATGAAAAAACGCCGCACTCCCCTGAGCAGTTACCGTGTCGAGGTCGTGGGTGAGCGGGCCGAGACCAACCCCAAGCGCTACACCCACATCACAGTGCGCCACATTGCCAGCGGGGAAGGTATTGCCGCCGAAGCTCTGGAAAAGGCCGCGCACCTGAGCCACGAGAAATACTGTTCAGTGGCCGCTAGCCTCAACGCCGAAATTAAACTTGAAACGGTTGTAGAATAGGATAGCAACTGAACAGAGGGGCCTAGCATTCGTTAGCTAGGCCCCTCTAAGAGGCTGTCTGAGGCCCATATCGTCGGAGTATCCATGCTGCCCTCTTCATCAGGCGCACAATCGCTGGAGC
>NZ_JAGLBG010000040.1 GCF_018260405.1 Deinococcus sp. | reverse complement strand
TAAGACTAGGAATATCTACCTTCTGAGACGAGGAATCATTCACCCATTCACATTAAGCTGACTTTGCGGTTGCCCTGAGATTTAATCCGAGCGGGTGCGAGAAGGAAAAACACGGGTTTCATGGTTCAGGCGGTGCCCTCTTGGTCAGAACGGCACCCAGGATGGGGCCTGACCACTCCCCACAGCGGGCGGAATGGAGTGCAGTCCGTAGAACGCGCCCAGCCTGCCCAGAACTGCGATCTGAAGTCTGAATCAAGTTTAGGGCAGGCGGGGCAGGCGGTTGAGGTTCATCCAGAAGGCCCGAATGGTGTTCATAGCCTCCCGGAACTGCCCGAAGTCCAGCGGCTTGACCACATAACCACTGGCACCGTGGGCGTATGAGTCGCGGATGTCGCGGTCTTCCCCACTGGTCGTGAGCATGACTACTGGAATCTCGCACAGTTGCTCCTCGGCACGAATCCGGTCGAGCACCGCTAGGCCGTCCATATGTGGCATGTTGAGGTCCAGCAGAATCAGGTCGGGAAGCGGCACCGACTGGTCGAGCAGCAGACGCAGCGCCTCATGGCCGCTCTGGGCCACGGTAATTTCCTGACTGAATGAGCTGTCTTCCGCTTCCAGCACGTTGAGTGCCAGTTCCAGATCGTTCGGATTGTCGTCAATCAGCAATATTCTGCGTCGCACACTCTGTCCTTTTGCTGTCCTTGTGAGCCAACTACCCTGGCAGGCCATATGAGAAGTTCTCCGTCCAGGCCACAGTATATGAAAATTTTATCAAGACTGTGTGAAAGCCAGAAGTGGTCACGGTTTCGTTCGTCATCACCTGAAGACGGCGGCATAGCCTGCCTGGGAAGCCGGGGCATCCCTGGGTTTTAACGCAGCGAGGAGACCGAGTAGACTACGCAGCGTGTTAGCCAAGCGCATTATTCCGTGTCTCGATGTACAAAATGGGCGAGTGGTCAAGAACGTCCGGTTCTTCGAGCAGCACCGCGACGCGGGCGACCCACTGGTGCTCGCGCAGCTGTACGAGGCGCAGCAGGCCGACGAACTGGTGTTCTATGACATCACGGCCACACACGAGGGCCGCAGCCTAATGCTCGACGTGGCAGCCCGCGTGGCCGAACAAGTCATGATGCCGCTCACAATCGGCGGCGGCGTCAATCAGCTTGCCGACTTCCGGGAACTGCTGCTTGCGGGCGCCGACAAGATCAGCGTCAACAGCGGCGCAGTGCGGCGTCCCGAGTTGATCCGGGAAGCCAGCGACCACCACGGCGCACAGTGTGTCATGCTCAGCATCGACGCCAAACGCCGCCCAGACGGGTTGGGCTGGACGGTGCACCTCTCGGGGGGCCGCGTGGACACGGGCCGCGACCTGATCGAGTGGGCGCAGCAGGGACAGGCCCTCGGCGCGGGCGAAATCTGCCTGAACATTATGGACGCCGACGGCACGCGGGCGGGGTTTGATCTTGAGGCGACCCGAGCGGTGGCTCAGGCGGTGGATATTCCCGTGATCGCTTCGGGCGGCGCGGGCAAACTGGAAGACTTCCGCGACGTGCTGCTGGGCGGCGAGCAGGGCGGCAACGCCGACGCCGCGCTGGCCGCCAGCGTTTTTCACTTCGGCGAACTGACGGTGCCGCAGGTCAAGACCTATCTGGCGGGCGAGGGGCTGGCCGTGCGCCCCGAGTGGCAAGGTGTGGAGGGTGAGTAGCAGACCCCGACCCGCTGCACACTGAATGCCTGAGAATCGGGCCAACACCCTGCCGATATTTTTCCACTCGCCATTTCCTACTCACCGCTTACCGGAGTCCCCATGACTGACCTTACCCAGCTTAAATTTGATTCCAATGGCCTGATTCCTGTCGTGACCCAGGACGCCCGTAGCGGCGCGGTGCTGATGCAGGCCTACGCCGATCTGAGCGCCGTCAAACGCACCCTGGATACCCGCGAGGCCACCTACTACAGCCGCTCGCGCCAGGAACAGTGGGTCAAGGGTGCGACCAGCGGCCACACGCAGAACATCGTGAGCGTTCTGGCCGACTGCGACGGCGACAGCCTGCTGTACCGCGTCGAGCAGACTGGCCCGGCCTGCCACACCGGGGCCTACTCGTGCTTTTTTACACCGCTGCTGGAAGAGCAGGCTGAACAGACCCCAGACAGCGGCCTGGACCGCACGCTGGAACGCGTCTACGCCACCATTGTCGAGCGGCTGGCGACGCTGCCGGAGAATAGTTACGTGGCCCGCCTGCACGCCGGTGGCCTGGACCGCGTGCTGAAAAAGATCAGCGAGGAATCCGGCGAGGTGCTGCTGGCCGCCAAGAACCACGACCGCGCCGAACTGGCGACCGAAGTGGCTGACCTGTTGTTTCATACCCTGTTCGCCATGGCCGAAATCGGCGTCTCCCCGAGCGAGGTCGCGGCTGTACTACAGGGACGTGAAGGCAAAACAGGGCTCAAGGGGCCTAAAGAAGTCGGCTGAGGATGTCACCGCCAGAGAAAATCAGGCTCCTTCAGCCGCTGACGCCTGAAGCCGAGGCCCTGCTAAGCCGCGCCATGTACCCTGACCCGGAACGCATTGGGCAAACATTGGGCCGTTACCGCCACGATCCGGAGCTCCGGGTTTACGGCCTGTATATTTCATACGGACTGCTTGAACCGGGCCGTTTTGGATGCAATCCGAGCAGACGTCAGCCGCAAGGGACACAGCTTACGCAGGCCGTACCGGGCCGCCTGGCCTGTGCTGCGGGAGTCCGGCTAGACGGTCGGCAGGGTGAACTTCTCCATATTGGTACTGCGCCGGAGCTTGCCGGGCGGGGCTACGGCCGCAGGCTGATCCACGAACTGATGAACCAGCTTGGCCTGGAGCGCTTGCAAGCCCAGACTGACCACCAGGCCGCCGGGTTTTACCGCAAGGCTGGCTTTCAGGTGCAGCCCACCGAGACCAGTTGGGGCAGGCGTTACTTGTGCTGGCTCAACCAGTCCACGATCCACCCGGCCACCTGATCGCTCTTGGCGGTCAGGATATCGAGGTGGGCCGCGCCGGGCAACGAGCGGAAGGTCAGATCACCTGGACGCGCCGCCACATAGGTTTTGAAATCCTTCTCACGCGCCACGCCTGACCCGGCGGCAATGCCCAGCACTGGCAGATTGACCTCACGGTTATGAATCACGGGCAGTTCTTCCTGGAACGCTGTGCCGGTGGTGTCTATCCCAGCCGCCGCCACATCAAGTACCAGCCGCATGGGAAAGTACCATTCGCTGCCGTCGCCAAGGGCATTGGAAAAGCCAGTCAGGAACGTCTGTGAGGCGGTGAGAGCGTCTGGGTCGTCTTGCCAGCCAATCAGCACATGGGGGTCCTTAGGGCCGGTGATCCGCAGTCCCCCGTTACTGCCCAGCAGACGCGGCAGCAGGCGGCCCGCCTCGTTGACGTTGGTGGCGTGCCCGGAATTCAGCGTCAGGAAAGGCACCAGCGAGTAACGGGCGTCCATCTTGATCATGGCGGCGGCCTGGTTGGTCATGGGCCACAGTGCCAGGCTGCTCTGGGGGGCCTGGGCCGTGGGCGCATGAACTGCCAGCCGCGCCTGCGCCATCACCTGGCTGGCCAGACGGGGGCCAAAGTAGACCGTATTGACATAGGGGTAATCTTCCAGACCGCTCAAGCCCGGCAGATTACCGAACTCGTTGGCGGTTCCGGTGCCCTGGTACTCCTTCCAGGTCACGGGCCTGCTGCTGAGAAGCCCCGGATAGCCGTCGAGCAAGATCAGGCCGCGCACGTCCTTGTAGCCGGGCTGCCCCGCGAAGTCGTAGGCCGCGTACAGGCCGGTAAGTACGCCGCCCAGAGACTGCCGACCGCTATACCCGTTCGGCGTCCGTGTAAGGGCGCCTTGCACGGCCACGCGCCAGTCTTTGAGGGTGGTGTCCAGGCCCCAGGCGGTCATATAGCTCACCTCGGTAATAGGGCGCCGGAGCAAGCCACCATCCCGCACGATTCTGGCCAGTTCGGCGTCACTGGCGTTCTCCAGCTGATCCCGCTGTTCCAGCAGATTGGCGCGGCGGTCTACAGCCCACACCGCCAGCCCAGGGTCAAGCACCACCAGTTGCCGGGCCAGACGGTCAAAATCTCCGGCGCCGCCCAGATACCCCGGCATCAGCAGCAGCACACGCTGCGGTTTTGCCGGGCCGTAACGGACAGAAATACTGGCGTTCAGTTCGCTGGGCGTCCCCGGAACCACCGCGCCGGGTTGAATGACCCTGTCTACCGGCACAGCTTGCAACTGCTGTTCGGTGGGCGCAGCAGTGGCCGTGCAAAAAGCCAGGGCCGAAAGAAGCACGCCAAAAAGAAGACAGGGGCGGGAACGCGGATTCATCAGCGTATGTTGCGCCTGTAAAGTCGGGCTGTCTATTCTGAACTAGGCGTTTACCCTAGATGTGAGCCGTATGAGCGCTGGCGCAGCTCGTGAAAGCGCTGCGCCAGCGCCTGCCACGGCCCCAGCTGAAAATAGTTGTGTCCCAGCGGACTGGTCGAGGGCAGCACCCAGACCTCTGCACCCCCAATTTCGTGCGTCTGCTGGCCGTAAGACAGTTTGCCAGTGCCGATGCCTAGCGTTTCGGACGCGCCGCGTTTGCTGGTAAAGGCGATCAGCCGGGGCCGGAACTGCCTTACTTTTTCGCGCAGTTCCTCTGGTCCCCAGGCGTCGTCCGGCAACGCCGCGTCTACTCCGCTGTGCCGCTTGGCCACGTCGGTCAGGCCAATGCCCAAGCCCGGCAGCAGCGGGTACTCGCCCGGCTCCAGTTGCCGGGGGGTCAAACCGACCTCGTGCAGCGTGCGCCAGAATTTGTTCTGCGGGTTAGCGTAATAGGCCCGCCGCGCCGCGCTGATCTTGCTGGGAGCAGTACCAACCAGCACCAGCGTCAGCCCCGGCGCAAGCACGTCCGGCACCAGGTATTCGCCGCCGCCGGTCAGGTCGGGGGCAGGGGGAGTGTAAGCAAGATCAGGCTCAGTCATCGTCGTATCGCTGCTCGGCAAAGGGGTCGCCGCGCATGTGATAGCCGTTTTTTTCCCAGAAGCCGGGGCGGTCGCCGTCCATGAATTCCAGTTCGGTCAGCCACTTGGCCGATTTCCAGAAATACAGGTGCGGCACGACCAGCCGCAGCGGGCCGCCGTGCTCGGCTTCGAGCGGCTGGCCGTTATAGGTGTGGGCCAGCAGGTTTTCAGGGCGCACAAAGTCTTCCAGGCTCAGGTTGGTCGTGTAGCCGCCGACACTGCGCTGCATAACGTGGCTGGCTCCGGGGCGCAGTTGCACCTGCTGCATCAGGTCGGTTACGCGCACACCAGTCCAGAGCATGTCGAGCCTGGTCCAGTGGGTCACGCAGTGGATGTCGTGGGTCAGGGTGACTTGCGGCAGCGCCAACAGCTCGGCCCAGGTAAACTGGCGCGGCTCGGCCAGACCAGTCAGCTTGACGACCACCTCCTGCGGCGAGTAGCGCTGCGTGGGGCCATAGGTCAGAACCGGAAACCGCGCCGCGAGCGTTTGCCCCGGCGGAACGCGCCCGCCCAGATCGTCCTGCGGTTTCTTGAAAAACTTACCGAGCATACCCGTATTGGACACGCTGGGCGGCCCGGCTACGCGGCACATTAAGGATTGCTGTAGACCCGGCACTGGCCGGACTGACGCCAACTTCTGTGGCAGTCAGAATGGAGACAGGGCGTCTGTGCCAGCAGCTTTCCGAATGTGCGAAAGTCGTCTCTTCAAGCAGAGTCCGTGTCAGTGAACAGATAGACGCGGTCTTTCCCGGTGCCCTTGGCAATGTACATGGCGGCGTCGGCCCGCCGCAGCAATTGATCGGCCCCGAACTCTCCGGGCCGGGCCAGCGCCACCCCGACAGACGCCGAAATACTGACCTGATCGGCAAAGGCAGGCGTGAACGTGGTGCGCAGGGCCAGGATCAGCGCCTCGGCTAGCGCCAGGGCCTCGGCCTGCCCGCTACAGTCGGGAAAAATCACCGTAAACTCGTCACCACCAATGCGAAAAGCGGTGCCGTGAGGGGCAACACTGCCCAGAAGTCGCTGGGCCACCTGCCTGAGCAGCTGATCGCCACTCTCGTGTCCGAAACGGTCATTCACGCCCTTGAAGCCGTCGAGATCCACAAAAAACAGCCCCAGCAGTTCACTCTGCGCCGAGTCGATTGCTTCCTGAAGGGAGAGGTAGAACGCGGCGCGGTTCCCCAGGCCAGTCAGTAGATCGGTAAAGGCGAGCTGGGCCAGTGCATTGCGGTGGGCTTCAAGTTCCTGGGTCTGCTGGTGTAAAGAGTGTTGCAGACGCTGATTTTCAAGCAGGTTCAGGGCCTGCAAGATGATCATCAGCACGAAGGTAAGCACTGAAAACCAGATGATGCCGCGCTGCCTGAGCGAATTGTCGTCTGTATGACTGAACAGCAGCGCCACCGAAACGATCACGGCGATGTAGGGCAAAGCCAGCAGCCACTGCCCGGACTGCTCAGACGGGTGCGGTTCCTTGCCCCGGTCAGCAACCACCATGAAGATGCCGCTGAGCTGAGCCGACAGCCCCAGCTGCCAGAGCAAATCCAGCAGACCGCCGGGTACATACTGACCCTGAAGACTGAGGGCGTAATAACGGAAATCAGCACTGATAAAGGTGAGCAGACCGGAAAACAGCAGACCTGACGCGCGACTCAGACGCCCCCAGAGCGGACTCATCAGGGCCAGAGACAGCAAGAAGAGGTCGAGGAGAATGTATCCGGCGTTAACGGCCTTGAACTGTAGGGAGGTGCCCGGCTCCAGCAGTGTGTCAGCCAGAAACGTGACCCAGAGAATCTCTGCGGTGACCGAAACGACCACCAGACTGCTGAGCAACCAGATCAGACTGCGGCCCGAGAAGATCTTGACACGCTGAAGCCGCAGCAGCGTTCCGCCCATAAAAATGTAGAAGAGCCAGTAGAACACATCGGCTGGCGAAAACCCCGGCGTTGCAACCGGCACAAAATCCAGCACGATCATATACGCGTCGGCCATCAGCTGGGAGGCGCTGGCGAATACCAGAGGGCGGGTGACCTTGCGGGTCTGGGGATTGTTACGCCAGAACCACACCGCCGAGCCAAAGCCAGCGGCCATCACCAGCAGATCAAGCAAGTCGGCCATCAGCAGCTGCTCCTGACTCTGCCCGAACAGTGCCCAGAGCAGATGCAGCCCGCACAGCAACCACATCAGCCCAAGCCAAAGGACAGGCTGGCGAGTTTCGGCGTACGGAGTTTGGGTCGTCATCAGTGGGCTGGTGAGACAAAGATCAGGCGCGTTTCACCAACAACCCGAGCGTCGATGGGATCTTTGACGTTAAACTAATTTAGAGGCTGGACACCATAAATGTAATCCCTCCCCCCCCAAAGAGGGGTGATGTCTGCAATGAGCGGGTATCATTTGCAAAGTCAGTCGCAAATTCGCTGTCCAAGACGCTAAAAATGCTGGTCTAGTAAAAAAAGCTTATTTTTTAGCTAAAAACATAAGCGTGCCAGACGGGGTTTATCAAACCGTATCCTGAACTACAATCGCTGTGCTGGAGTATGACTTCTTCGATTTTCCTCAGGTATTTTGCCGCCAGGACGTCAAAAAGCAGTTCCGGGAACTTGTCTAGCTCCCCGCTAGTCACAGACAGGGTTATACGGAGGGCCCTTTGTTTCGTTGACCGCCTGCCAGGGCATCGGATGGCCAATGCATGGCCAATGCCACGCCCGCAGCCCGTTTCTCTCCTGCCTATCCCCAGCCGCCCATACCCTAGGCACCGCTGAACCCGTGATTTGCTGGCCTTTACTCGTAGACCTAAGCGGCCTTCCCTCATCTTGGCGGGTAGCAATCGCCAGAGCGGTGGGTTAATTTGTCAGGGCATGACCATTGCGGGGCGAATCATCGGGAACGGGATCAAGCTGGTACGGCTGCTGGGGCGCGGCTCGCACAGTGTGGTCTATTTTGCCGTGGGCCAAGAAGGCCAGTCCTGCGCGGTCAAGATCTTTCCGGCCCACCTGCGCGAATTTGCGGTGCGCGAATACCTGCACGGTCACGGCCTGAATCATCCGCGCCTCGCTCCGGTACTGGGCACTTCACACCTAGACGAGCTTCCGGTGCTGGTCGTCAAATATGCCAAGGGCGAGACCCTCTTTCAGCGTTACCCCAGCAGGCCCGCACTTCAGCATGAGCGCCGGGCCTTCCTGCTCACCCTGACCCATGTGCTCGACGCGCTGCACTTTATGCATGAGCGGGGGCTGGTTCACCGGGACATTAAACCCGACAACATTATGGTGGATGCCGACGGCAGCGCCAAACTGGTCGATTACGACCTGTCGGGGCCAGAAATGGAGCAGTTCGAGCAGCCGACCCGCGTAGGCACCCTGGCTTTTCTCAGTCCTGAAGCGGCGCGGGGTGAACCGCTGGGACGTGAAAGTGACTTGTACGGCATCGGCGTGCTGCTGGGCTGGGGTATTCACGGTGAGCTGCCCCTGGAGGGCGAAAGTCTGCCTCCCACCCGTGATTCCCTGACTCCCCTGTGGCGAGCCTTAACGCGCCCCGAGCGCCAGTTGCGGCCCAGCGACGCCCTGTGGGTCAAGCACGAGTTGCTGCGGCTGGCCCTTGAAACGCACACCGACCCTCTTCCCCTGTAGAGCAGCTTTCAACGCCATTTGTGAAGCCTATGGACACTGCTTTGAGGTCTCCAAGCTTGCTGTGTCAGGCCGCGCCTTCCTCACGCTCGGGCTTGGCAAAGATCATGCGGCCCACGTTGGTCTGCACATTGTTGACCACCGCCACACGGGTCGGCTTGCCCCGGAACTTCAACCCGTCCTCGACCACGACCATGGTGCCATCTTCGAGGTAGCCCACGCCCTGGCCAGACTGCTGCCCGCTCTTGGTGACCGTAATGGTCAGGTAGTCGCCCGCCTGAACCTGCGGCTTGAGCGCCACCGCCGCCTCATGGATGCTGAGCACCCGGATGTCGTGCAGCTTGGCAATTTTGCTGAGGTTGCCGTCGTTGGTCAGCAACTTGGCCCCGGTTTCGCGGGCCAGCCGGATAAGCTTATCGTCCGTGGTCAGCAAGTTGGCATCGTCCCAGTCCTCGATGCGAATAGGATGCACTTCACGCAGGTCTTCCAGGACGCTGAGGCCCCGTTTGCCGCGCGTGCGCTTCTGAGGGTCGGCGTGGTCGCTGAGGGTCTGGAGTTCGCGCAGAACGAAGGCAGGTACGATCAGTTCGCCGTCGATAAAGCCGATCTTGGCGAGATCCAGAATGCGGCCATCGATGATGACGTTGCTGTCAAGAATTTTACCGCCGGGCTTAAGCTTGACCTGGGCAAATGTGAGCGCCCCGAACGCGTCGGCGTTTCGCACGGCAAACGTGATGAAAAAGGCCGCCAGCAGCATGGTCACGCCCACGTTCAGCCACCACGAGTAGATGGGCAGCGCCCGCAGCAGGTTGCCGAGCAGCACACTGAGCAGCAGGGCCACGATCAGCCCGAAGGTGGCGGCCGCTACCTTGGCAGGAGCCAGCGTTTCATACCAGGCTTTGGCAACAGCGTACTGCTTCAGAACGTATTTCTCCGCGCGTGGCGCGAGCAAAAGCCCCGTGAGCATAGCGGCCAGCATCAGACTGACGGTATTGAGCCTTGCGGTATCCGGCATGCCGCTGGCCGCCAGAATACCTCCAGCACAGTACCCGAGCAGCAGTCCCAGCAACATCATCGCAAGTCGAAAAGCCAGCATTCTGGCTATAGTCTACTCGCTGCCCGCACCGGAAGTCAGTCTAGGCCGTCACTTAACTGGCCGCGTTACCGGCGCAGTTGCCCTCATCTGCTAAAGCTAGGGCAACCCCCGCCCAGAGCCGCTTGAAACCTGCCAGTCTGAACGGCCTGGGGCCTAATCGTAAGGTTATGTAGGTCTTTTGCAAATCCTGCGCGTTATCCTGAGCGTGTTACCTTCTTCCACCACACCTGTCTCCGCGCCCCTGCCGGGTGCGCCTACCCCAAAGGGGGTTTTTCCATGACCAACAGATACGATGACCGCGCCAGACTGGTCTTTCACTACGCCCGCGAGGAAGGCAACCGCCTGGGTCACGCCATGGTCGGCCCCGAGCACCTCCTGCTGGGCCTGATGCGTGAAGGTGGCACGGCGGCTACCATCCTGACCGAATTCGGGGCCACGCTCGACGGCCTGCGCCGACGCGTCGAGGAAATCATCGGGCGCGGCGAGGGCAGCCGCCTGAACGACGCCCCCAGCATCACCCCCCGCGCCCGGCGCGTGATGGAACTGGCGAGCAGCGAGGCCCGCAGCCTGGGCGCACAGGTGACCAGTACCGAGCACATCCTGCTGGGGATTATACGTGAGGGCGACGGCGTGGCCTTCCGGATTTTGCAGGAACTGACCAAAGACGTAGACACCATCCGCTGGCGCATTCTGGCGCAGGGCGAGGGGCAAGGCGGCAAGCCCGCCAAGGCCATTCCCACGCCGTTTCTCGACGAATATGGCCGTGACCTGACCAAGTGGGCCAAGGAAGGCAAACTGGACCCTGTGATCGGGCGCAGCGAGGAAATCCGCCGCGTGACCCAGATTCTGACCCGGCGCACCAAAAATAACCCGGTGCTGATCGGGGACCCTGGGGTGGGCAAAACCGCCATCGTGGAAGGGCTGGCGCTCGCCATTCACGAGGGCCGCACGCCGCCCAATTTGCAGGACATGCGCGTGGTCAGCCTCGACCTGTCGGGCGTGGTCGCGGGCACCAAGTACCGGGGCGAGTTCGAGGAACGCCTGCGCCAGATTATCGAGGAGTTGCGCCAGAGCAAGGTCATCGCCTTTATCGACGAGTTGCACACTATCGTCGGCGCGGGCGGTGCGGAAGGCACGCTCGACGCGGCCAATATCCTTAAGCCTGCGCTGAGCCGGGGCGAAATTCAGGTTATCGGGGCGACGACCACGGGCGAGTATCACCGCTATATCGAAAAAGACGCCGCACTCGAGCGCCGCTTTCAGCCAGTTATCGTGCTGGAACCCAGCCCCGCCGAGACGCTGGAAATTCTGCGCGGTCTGCGCCCCAAGTACGAAGAGCACCACGGCGTTAGAATTCCCGATTCGGCGCTGGAACTCGCCGTACGCATCGGGGAACGCAGCCTACCGGGGCGCAATTTTCCCGACAAGGCTATCGACCTGATCGACGAAGCCTCTAGCCGGGTGCGCCTGAACCTCTCGGTGGGGCTGCCAGTGGCCGAGGACGCCGAGGGCGAGCCGATCATCACCCGTGAGGACATGGAAGCCGTGATCAACAGCATGGGCGGCATCTATTCCGAAGAAACGGCGGCGCAACTCGGTGACCTTGAGCAGGCCCTGGGCGAGCAGGTCTACGGCCAGCCCGACGCCGTCAAGGCCCTCGCCAGTGCGCTGCGCCGCGCCCGCGTGGGCCTGGGCGGGCGCACCCGCGTGGCGGCCAGCTTCCTGTTCGTGGGGCCCAGCGGCGTGGGCAAGACCCACCTCGCCAAAGCCCTGGCCCGTTCCCTGTTCGGCTCCGAGCGGGCGCTGATCCGCATGGACATGAGTGAATTTCAAGAAGGCCACTCTGTGAGCAAACTGATCGGTTCGCCTCCCGGTTACGTGGGACACGAGCAGGGGGGCCGCCTGACCGAAGCCGTGCGCCGCCAGCCCTTTTCCGTGATTTTGCTCGACGAGATCGAAAAGGCGCACCCGGACATCTACAACACCTTCTTGCAGGTGCTCGATGATGGCCGCCTGACCGACGGGCTGGGCCGCACGGTGGATTTCCGCCGCACCATCATCATCATGACCAGCAACACGGGCTTTAACGTCAACCCGACGGTGGGCTTTTCACCAGTCACGCCCGACAACAACGCTCCGCTGCGCCACATCTTTACGCCCGAGTTCCTTGACCGCCTCGACGACGTGATCCGCTTCAAGTCGCTGGGCGAAGAAGAACTGGTGCGCGTGGCCCAGCAACTGCTCGGCGAGATGCGCGAGGAACTGCTGAGCCGCGAAATGAACGTGACCTTCGACCCGGCGATTGCCTCCTGGCTGGTCGGCAAACTGAAGGCCCGCAGCCCCAAACACGCCGTGGGCAGCAGCCGCCAGCTGCGTACCCTGGTGCGCGAAGAACTCGAAGACCCACTGGCGCTGGAACTGATCGGCAGCGACAACCGCGAGCTGCGCGTGGTACTGGGCGAGGAGGGCATCGGCTTTGAGAAGGGCGAGGAAGCTGCGGCGCGGCAGATTCTGGCCTGAACGGTTGTGGGTCAGGGCCACAGTTGGGTCATCCAGACCTGGGCAGGATGCTGTGGCCCGGCTCTGGCCTTCTGGCCGAGGCCCCTCCAGAGAAGCGTATAAACAAGACAAGCCCTTAGAATAGCGGCCATGACCAAATCCATTACCGATTTTCAAGATGAGCACGGACGCATCACCGGCTGGCCCAGCGAGCGCCGCAAGCCCCAGCAACTGGCGATTTTGCACCATCTGCGCGGCCTGTTCGAGCCGGGCGTCAGTTACGAGGCGGGCGACGTCAAGCAGATTCTGGCCGACCATACCACCCTGGAAGACCCCAGCATTCTGCTCACCGAGCTGCTGGACAGCGACTACCTGGCGACCGACGGTGAGCACTACTGGCGCGCCGACTCGCGCCCCGGCACCCGCTGAGCCGTTAAGCCAGATCAGCGGTGCGGCAGCCCGTGGGTTTCAGTGCCTGCGGGCTGCGGCCTTCTGTTACGTGCCCGTCTGCTGTTGGTTTGGAGCGCCGTCTGCGCTTTATCCCCCCCCACGGAGGTCTTTATTTTTTTCCACAAGCCACAAGTCACGGGCCACCAGTTCCATGCTCTTGCCCACTCCCCACGCTGTACGCGCCACTTTCCGGATCATGGCTAAGCCCCCCAGATCCCAGTACGTTTGTAACAGTTGCGGCTACCGCTCGCCCAAGCCGCTGGGCCGCTGCCCAAACTGTCAGGCGTGGAATTCCTTTGAAGAAGAAGTTCCCACTGCCGCCACCACAGGCCGGGGCGGGTACGGCGGCGTTACAGGCGGCAAACTGACCCCGCTTTCGACGGTTGGGCGGCGGGAGGAACCGCGCACCAGCACCGGCATTCCCGAGCTTGACCGGGTGCTGGGCGGCGGGCTAGTGGCGGGCGGCGTGACGCTGATCGGCGGTGAACCGGGAATCGGCAAAAGCACGCTGCTGCTTCAGGTGGCAGACCGGGTCGCGGCCCGTTCCACAGAGCAGGGGGGCGGCACGGTGCTATACGTGGCGGGCGAGGAATCACTGGAGCAGATCAGGCTGCGGGCCGACCGCCTGGGCGTCACCGCTGAGCTGCAACTGACCCGTGACACGCGGGCCGAACACATCGCCGCGCTGATGCAGGAGCACAAACCGGCGCTGTGTATCGTGGACAGCATTCAGACCGTCACTGTCGAGGGCGAAGGGGCCGCCGGGGGCGTGGCGCAGGTGCGCGACGGAACCTCCATGCTCACGCGGGCCGCCAAGGAAACAGGCACGGCGACCGTGCTGGTCGGCCACGTCACCAAGGACGGCACGGTGGCTGGCCCCAAGGTCATGGAACACATCGTAGACACCACCGTCTTTCTGGAATCGGTGGGGGCCTTCCGGCTGCTGCGCTCGGTTAAGAACCGCTTCGGGCAGGCGGGCGAACTGGGCGTGTTCGAGATGCGCGGCGAGGGGCTGGTTGCTGTCGAGAATCCTTCCGCCGCATTCCTGGCCGAGCGCCCGGTGGACGTGCCCGGCAGTGTGGTCGCCGCGACGGTGGACGGTCAGCGCCCGATGCTGCTGGAAGTGCAGGCCCTTGCCAGCAAGACGCCGTACCCCAATGCCCGCCGCGTGGTGGTGGGCCTCGACCCCCGCCGGGTAGATGTGGTGCTGGCGGTGCTCGAACGCCGCCTCGACCTCACGCTGGGTGGACTGGACGTGTACGTGAACCTGGCGGGCGGCCTGAAAGTGCCTGATCCGGGGCTGGACCTTGCAGTGGCGCTAGCAGTGTATTCGGCGGTAGTGGGCCGCGCCCTGCCGCAGAACGTGGCTGTGTTCGGTGAGGTCGGCCTGGCGGGCGAGGTTCGCAGCACGCAGATGGCCCTGCGCCGCGCCGAGGAAGCCACGCGGGCGGGCTACAACCGCCTGGTGGTGCCGCCGGGCCTGGACGGTCATGCGGGGATTAAGAGTGTCGAGGAAGCGGTGTCTGCCGTCTGGAGAAAGTAGCGCTGGCCCAGAGGCAGTTTTGAACTCAAGCCAGGCAGAGGCGAGTGGGAAAAATACGGGTTTCGCGCTATAGCGGGGCAGACGGGACAACACCGCCTGTACCAGAATTGAGCGGAACGCGTATTCCAATGCTTCATGGCACCCTTGGCAGCCGTAAATTGCCTGTACGCCGGGCGACCCCTGCGCGGGTTTGAAGCTGCTGCTTTATCATTGACCTATGCCCTCTGCTGCCGATCTGGTCGGGCCTCTCCTGAGCGGTCAACGCCGCGCCCTGGCAAAAGCCATTACGCTGACCGAATCGACCCGTCTTGCCGATGAGCAACGTGCCCAGGAGTTGCTGTTGCAGCTTCCGGCCAGTCCTGAAGGCTCGGTGCGAATCGGCCTGACCGGCGTGCCGGGCGTCGGCAAAAGCACCTTTATCGAGGCGCTGGGCCTGTATCTGGCGAACCAGGGCCACAGAGTAGCGGTTCTGGCGGTGGATCCCAGCAGCGCCCGCACCGGCGGCAGCATCATGGGTGACAAGACCCGGATGCCGCAGCTTACGGTGCATCCGAACGCCTTTATCCGTCCTAGTCCCAGTGGCGGCACCCTGGGAGGCGTGTCGCGCCGCACCCGCGAGACGATCACGCTGTGCGAGGCGGCGGGCTACGACGTGATTCTGGTCGAGACGGTGGGCGTCGGGCAATCCGAAACCCATGTGGCGGCCATGACCGACCTGTTCGTGCTGCTGACCCTGCCGAACGCGGGTGACGAGTTGCAGGGCATCAAGCGCGGAATCATGGAACTGGCCGACCTGTGCGTGGTTAATAAGGCCGATCTGGACCCCAGAGCCGCCACCCGCGCCCAGACCGAGTTGCGCACTGCCCTGACCCTGCTGACCCCGCACGACGCCCCGTGGCGGCCCCAGGCGCTCAGGGCGTCGGCGCTCACCGGTGAAGGCATCGCCGAGCTGTGGGCCAAAGTGCAGGAGTATGCCCAGTCCACCGATCTGACCGAAAAACGCCGCCGCCAGACTGCCGTATGGTTCGACGAACTGCTGCGCGAGGCCGCGTGGCGAGCTTTTCAGGTCGGGGTGAACCCTTCGGAACTTCGCCGCCTGCGGGCCGAGGTGCAGGCCGGGAAAATTACGGCGGTGCAGGGAGTCCGGGCGCTGCTTAGAGAAACAGCATTCGCCGCAGAATAACGTGATGATCCTCGAAAAAGCCGTGGGGGCGACCGAGGGCCAGTTGCAGGGGTATGGGTGTTCCTCCGCCCGGCTCCTGCACAACCTGCGCCGCCGTGGGCCACACCAGCGAACGTGACGGATGATCGAAAATGCGCCCGGAAGCGCGGGCCGCAGCGACATCTTGTAAGTCCCCTGCTGCCAGCAAGTGTCCCGGCAGTTCCCAAAGGCCCTTCCCCACCGGGTCGCGGCGACGATTCAGCCACACCTGTCCCCCGCTGACATGCAGGAAACGTACCTCCTGCAAGACGGGCGGGCTAGCCTGTTGTTTAAGGGCCTGACGCCGGGCCAGCACCGCGAAATGTTCCGCTTGCAGGCGGCGAAAGGTGCGCGTTTGCCGGAAATTTTCCAGAAAACCTCGCACAGCTGCGGGAAGCTGTTCCAGGAGGCGTTCCTCGAAATAGGCGGCGCGTAGGTCGGTGGCGCTCAGGCCGGGCGTAACGGGGCCAGGTTCGACCTGCCACTCGGGAAACCAGTGCAGGTAACTGCTGCTGGCATCCTTACCATAGCCAACCAGCACGGCGTTTGGCGTGCCGACCCGTTCGCGCACCTGACTCTGCCATAGCGTCATGTCGAATTCGTCGGGCAGGGGCCGCAGGCGCACGCGGCGCAGGTCGACCCCCTCGCCGTGAAGCGCGGCGCGGATCATGCGGGCGCGTTCGGGGGCTGTCCAGGGGTTTTTCATGCTGCGGGCCAGATTGGCGCTGCCAGGCAGCACAGTCAGCCGGGCGTGGCGTTCCAGGGCGCTGAGCATGGTGTGCAGGTGGGCTTCGTGCAGCGGCTCGAAGCGCCCGATGTACACGGCGGTTTGCGGGTTGGTCGGCGGGCTGGGCATACTTACAGCCCGTGGCGTTCGCGCAGTTTGCTTACCAGCGCGTCGCGGTGTTCCTGAAGTGGGCGGCTGAGGCTGACGCGGTAGATGTGAGGGTTGAGCAGGCGCAGGGTGCCGCTGGGCAAGCGGGCCAGTTCGCGGGCGGCGCGGGCCTGAATTTCGGCCAGCGTCTCGCGTGGCTGGGTGCGCTGGCCGCCGTTCATCACGACCTGCCGGGCATCATGCCATACCAGATCGGGGCTGATACGGGCCGAGCGCAGCGGGTTGCTGGGGTCGCTGACACGCTCGCCGGGCAGCGGGCTGTGGTCGGCTTCCTGCGCGACCACGTCCCAGACGGTTTGCCCCTGTGTGTCGGTGGCGCGGAACACACGCTTGACGCCCGGAATGCTAGATTTGCTGGGGTCGCCAGTCAGTTTCATCTTATCGGTGCCGCCCAGCGAAACCAGTTTGTACACGCCGCCCAGTGCCCCGCCACCGTCGCCGCCGCCCGTCGCCAGCTGGGTACCGACGCCGTACACGTCGATGCGCCCGCCCTCCCGGATAACCGACTCGATGACGAACTCGCTCAGGTCGTTACTCGCCACGATTTTGACGTTTGGAAATCCGGCCTCGTCGAGCGCCTGACGCACCCGCACCGACAGGTACGCGAGGTCGCCGCTGTCGAGCCGCACGCCCTGAAGCTCGTGTCCCTTCTCGCGCAGCTCCCTGGCGACGGTCAGCGCGTTGGGCATCCCGCTTTTCAGCGTGTCGAAGGTGTCGAGCAGCAGCGTACTGGAATCGGGGAACATCTCGGCGTAGGCGCGGAAGGCGTCCAGCTCGGACGCAAAGCTCTCGACCCAAGCGTGGGCGTGCGTGCCAGTCACGGGCAGGCCGTAGCGCTGCGCCGCCGCCACGTTGCTGGTGCCCCTGGCCCCCCCGATCACCGAGGCGCGGGCCGCTCCCAGTGCGCCGTCGGGCCCCTGCGCCCGCCGCGCCCCGAATTCGACGATGGTGGCCTTACTTTCGCCCCCCTGCGCCGCCGTGACGCAGCGGGCGGCTTTGGTGGCCACGAGCGTCTGAAAATTAAGGACGTTAAGCAGGGCGGTTTCGACCAGCTGGGCTTCCCACAGCGGCCCCTGCACGCTTAGCAGAGGTTCGGACGGAAAGACCACGCTGCCTTCCGGAAACGCTGTAACCTTGCAGGTAAAGCGCCAGCCGCGCAAGGCGTCCAGAAATTCGGGCCGGAACTGGCCCAGCGACTTCAGATAGGCGAGGTCGGTCTCCGAAAATTTCAGGCCCTCGAGGTAGTCCAGCGCCACATCCAGCCCCGCCCAGACCGCGTAGCCGCCCTGAAACGGGTTGCGGCGGTAGTACAGGTCAAAAACGGCTTCCTGCTGGTGCAGCCCGCACAGAAAGTAGCCCTGCATCATGGTTAACTGATACAGGTCGGTAAACAGAATGGGCGCAATGGTCATGCAGCAGTCTCCTGTATTTGGACAGACTTGAAAAGCTGCAAAACCGGCGGCAGTCCGCATGCGCTGTCCTCCCTGCAACTTTCGCAAGGCATGGCCGCCCTCCGCATGCGGCGAGACCCAACAGAGGCCCTATTACCCCTATTTGACGGCTGTACCGCTTTGAAGCACTGTAGCGTTCGGAGGCGAAGTGACCTGACCCAGTGCCGTCAGAGCGGTGTCGAGCGGCTGGTCGCGGCCCTGTTTTATTAGCAGATCGAGGTCGGTGGGCGCGGCGATGTCCGGCGTGATGTGGTCGGGGAGTGGTTGACCGTCGCGGGTAAAGGCCCGCAGCACCGTGACGCCCAGCACGCCACCGTCTGGCAGGTCATGAAAGATGACGCCGCTATTGCCCACGCCTCTGGTCGGCAAACCGATGACGCTTACCCCAGCTTGCTGGGCATAAAAGCTGAACACCTCAGCGCACGAGGCGGTGTCGCTGCCGACCAACACGGCGGCGGGCGACTTCCAGACCCGCGCAGAGGCCGGAGCATTCAGCGTTTCGAGCAACCCCGACGGCTGCCCCAGCAACCCGGTGTAGCTGTACCCGCCGACCTTGAGTTCGGTGTCGTACACGACCGGCCCGAAGACGCTGGCCGCCGCGACGCACTGGCTAAGGCTGCCCCCCGAATTGAAGCGCAGGTCCACGATCAGGGCTTTGGCCTCCTGGGTCTGGGCGTACTGCACCAGCTTCAGAAACTGGGCGGCAGAATCGGCTGGCAAAAAAGACGGATAGACAATGACCGCCGTTTTGCCGTCCGGCCCCGACCACGTCAGACTCGGTTCGTCCCGCGCCTTCAGCTGCGCCGTAGACAGACTCAGGGGCTGGTCAGGCTGCCCGGCGCGGCGCAGCACCACACTGATCGGCTGGCCCAGGCGTTCCATATGCACAAATTCTGACGGCCCAATAGGACTGTTGTGGCCGCCACGTTTGCCCGCTTCCTGCCCGGCGACCTGAATCAGCAGGTCAAGCCGCCGCACGCCCGCCAGCGCCGCCGGACTGCCCGGCATGACCGAGGCGACCAGCAGCCCGCCCTCGGCCCGCACCACCTGAAGCCCCGTGCGCTGCACCGCGAGATCATGGGCAATCTCGCGCAACCGCTGCGCGCCCTGGGCGTCGCGCAGGCTAAGGTGCGCGTCCCCGAAGGCCGCCAGCAGGTCTTTGACCACGCCCCGCGCCGTACCGAAATCGCACTGGTCGCCCCTGGGGGCGCAGCGGTCTTCCAGCGTCTGGGCATATTCACCGGCCAGCAGACTGAAATTCTTGGTGCTCCAGCCGTAGTAATCGTCGTTGATGGCGCTGGTTGCCGCACTGTAGAACGTCGTTGCGGGACTGGCCGCGGCCCACGGCAGGGCCAGCAGCGCAGCAGTCACGGTCCCGCGTATCAGCTTCATTCTTTAACCGTACTTCACGCCGGGGCCTAACCGCATCCACCATTTGGCTGACCCCCTTAAGTCTGACGCAACGATTAATACGGACGCCAGGAGGAACAACAGACGGACTGGGCGGTGTGGAGCCGCAGGCGGCGGCCTGCCCGACTGTAGCGCACTGTAGCGCACTGGAGCGGACAGCTTTGGATTCGATCCAGGCGGAGGCAAGAAAAAGACGACTTCAGCCGATGAGCGTCTCTAACACCCCAATGCCCTGCACCTCAACCTCGACCCGGTCGCCTTTTTGCAGTGGGCCGACGCCTTCGGGGGTGCCGGTCAGCACCACGTCGCCAGCTTCGAGGGTCACGAATCTGGTCAGATACACCAGAATCTGCACCACGTCGAAAATCATGTGGCTGGTCAGGCCGTCTTGCCTCGTTTCACCGTTGATGCGGGTTTGCACGCGCAGATCAGCCGGGTCGAGCTGCGTTTCGAGCCACGGCCCCAGCGGGCAAAAGCGGTCGGCCGCCTTGGCGCGGAACCATTGCAGGTCGCTCTTCTGTTTATCGCGGGCGGTTAGGTCGAGGGCGCAGGTATAGCCCAGCACGGCGGCCAGCGCGTTACCCGAGGTCAGGTCGCGGGCCTGCTGGCCGATGACCAGCGCCAGCTCACCCTCGAAATGGAAGTTGTCGCTCCAGGCCGGATATTCGACGGTGCCGCCGGGTTCGGCCAGCGCGTTCGGACCCTTGAGAAAGATGCCGGGTTCCGTAGGCAGATTCCCCGTAGCATTCCCCATTTCCCTGATGTGGTCGAGGTAATTGCGGCCCACACACACGATCTTGCTCGGCTCGGCGGGGGGCAGCAGCCGCACCGCGCTAAGCGCCACACTCTCCCCTGTTCTGGCCCCGGTCACGCCGCCCGTCAGGTAAACGGTCTGGTCTTCCAGCTGGCCCCAGTGGGCAGCCCCCTGATGCTCGACCCGCACAATTTTCATGCCCCCAGGATACTGCGCTGCCCCCCGCATCCGGTTGCTCAGCAGGGGGCCGTTAAGCGGCCTTGTGCCTTCCTCATACAGCGTCAGCTGAGACGGGGCAGGCTAGAGACATGAAACGTCTACTGCTGACCCTGTCGCTGGCGCCTCTAGTGGGCGGCGCGGCCCTGGCCCAAAGCTCGGCGCTGAGTATTCCCGCGCTGCCATTGGGCGCGTCTAGCCCGGTGGCGGCTCGGGCCAGCGTCACAGTTCCGTCCGTCACGGCTGCGCCGCCTGCGACTTCTTCACCGGCTGTCATTTCCGCACCGCACCTTTCTGCGACCACCAACGCAGCGGCCCACGAACTGCCGAAGGTCACGACCCTGCCCAACGGACGCGTGGCGCTGCCGGGCACGTATACGGTCGGTTTGACTGGCCCCCGGACTCTTCAGGCCGGGCAGCCGAGCAGCTGGAGCTTCACCCTGGGCAACACGGGCAGCGGCCCCATTCACCTGGAACACGGAGCTTGTGATGTGCGCTTCGAGGTGCTGAATACGGCGGGACAGGTGGTGCGCCCCGATTTCAAAAACACCATTTGCACCATGCAACTGGTCATTTTGGACGTGAAGCCCGGCGAGACCCGTGAAGTCCAGAAGATCCGCTGGGACGCAAAAGACGGCAGCGGCACACCCGTCGCCGCTGGAACCTACACCATCCGCGCCAAGCTGGTCGCAGGCGATCAATTCAGCCCGGCAGCCACGCTCAGCGTTACGGTGCGGTAAACGCCACAAGGCTCAAGGACTCCTTCTTTTGCCTGATGCAACCTCTCACCCCTGAGGCGCGTAATAGAGCCATGACTGAGCGCCCTTCGCCGCTGACTCCGCCCGACTCTAGTTTGCAGGCGCCCGACGCGGTGGCCCCGGTGGCTGCCCAGGCCGCGCCCGAGATGATCCCGCTGACCCCCGAGGACCGCGCCCGGCTGGATCAGATGGCCCGCGCCTTTGCCGAGGACGTGCTGAGCGCGGGCACCCATACCCCGGAGTTTAGGCGCAAACTCGGCGCGGTACACGACCTGGGTCTGCCCGAACAGCGGGCCGCCGCCCAGAGCAGCAACCGCATGCTGGAGCGCCCGCTGCGGGCCACCAAAATCGGGGCACTGGCCGAGGGCAGCGACATTCTCAAGGGCCTGACCGACCTGCGCCGCACCGTCGAGGAGCTTGACCCCAGCCGCGCCCCCACGCCCCGGCGACTGTTTGGCCTGATTCCCGGGGCCAAGAAAGTGCAGAGCGCCATGGACAAGTACCAGAGTGCCCAGAGCCACCTGAACGGCATTCTGGAATCGTTGTACCGGGGGCAGGATGAACTGCGACGTGACAACGCCGCCATCGAGACCGAAAAGGTTCACCTGTGGGAAACCATGCAGAAACTGCGGCAATACGCTCACGTTGGCAAGGCCGTCGATGAGGCCCTGAGCGCCCGCCTGGCCCAACTGAGTGCCAGCGACCCCGAGAAAGCCCGCGTCATCAGTGAAGAACTGCTCTTTGCCGTGCGTCAGCGCGTCACGGATCTTCTCACGCAACTCGCCGTGAGTATCCAGGGGTATCTGGCGCTCGACCTGGTGCGCCGCAACAACCTGGAACTGATCAAAGGGGTCGACCGCGCCACGACCACCACCGTCAGCGCACTGAAAACGGCCCTCATGGTGTCGCAGGCGCTAGGCACGCAGCAGGCGGTGCTGGGGCAGGTACAGGCCGTCAACGACACGACCGGGCGCATGATTTCCAGCACCGCGCAACTGCTGCGCCAGCAGAGCACCGAGATTCAGCAGCAGGCGGGCAGCGCCACGGTGGACCCGCAGATCATTCAGGCGGCCTTCCGCGAGGTATACGGCGCACTCGACGCCATTTCCAGCTACCGCCTGCAAGCCCTTGACCGTTTCCGCGACACGATTGAGGTGCTTGACCATGAGATTACTCAGGCGCACGGCTATCTGGACCGCGAACGGCATAGCAGCGCCCGCGAAATCACGCAGGGCTTACAGGTCTCGGAAAACGGTGAACTGAAACTCTGAGAGGCTGTCTGAGGCCCATATCGTCGGAGTATCCATGCTGCCCTCTTCATCAGGCGCACAATCGCTGGAGCA
>NZ_JAGLBG010000003.1 GCF_018260405.1 Deinococcus sp. | reverse complement strand
GATGGTGCCGCCGTCGTCTTTACCCGTGCTGGCCGCGTCCGTGGTCACAGCCTCGCCAAAGAACTGGGCGTCAGCAACAAGGTGATGTCTGTTGAAGAACTGGCCCCTTTGTTGAACGTGGCCCTCGGAGCCAATGGCACCCGCCTGTGCGCCGTTCTAAAGTCCTACCAAGAAGGCGACAAAGTCATCATCGAAACCAATGAAACGGTGTGTAGTGCCGGAGAAGAGCAGGGCAGCAGCCGCCGCTGCACCTTTACGCTGGGCGCCGTTCAGGGCGCTCTCGAGGAAATCACGGGGAAAACCTACCTGGCCGAGCAGACCGATTCGGTGCTGGCTGGTCAGGCCACCGACAAGTTCGAATTCAGTGAATTCTAAACCGTAAATCTCGGGAGACAGGGCCTAGGCTGTCCTGAACCAGAGCGTGATGAACCCAGGGCATGCCGCCTCCTGGGTTCATCACGCTTTATGCATGAGCTGCCTCACAGCAACAAAGAGGACTGTCGGGCGTAGAGTTGCCGGGTGCCTGAGAGAGCGGCTAACAAAACAGGTGGCAGTCCGTATCAGGCTGCTAAGGTCAAAATACGAATCAAAGGAGTCACCATGTCAAAAACAATTTTTATTACCGGAGCCTCAACGGGCCTGGGGAAGGCCACAGCCGTTCTTTTCGCACAAAAAGGCTGGAAGGTTATAGCCACCATGCGTAAGCCTGAAGATGCGGGCGAACTGAGTCAGCTCGGAGGCGTCAGCGTGTTGCCGCTGGATGTCACCGACCCGGAGCAGATCAGCAGTACCGTGGCCAAAGCGCTGGAACTGGCCGACGTAGACGTACTGTTCAACAACGCGGGCTACGGTCTGGCTGGCCCCTTCGAGGGCGCCACCGACGAGCAACTGGTGCGGCAGCTCGACACCAACCTGCTGGGCGTCATGCGGGTAACGCAGGCTTTCTTGCCTCATTTCCGGATGCGCCAGTCGGGGCTGATCGTCACCACGACTTCTATCGGCGGCCTGGTCGCGTTCCCGTTCAACTCGGTCTATCACGCGACCAAGTGGGCGCTGGAAGGCTGGAGTGAAAGTCTGGCCTTCGAGCTGGCCCCTTTCGGCATTGGCGTCAAGACGGTATCACCGGGGGGGATTAAGACCGATTTCGCCGGGCGTTCACTGGTTCTGACCCAGCACGCGGCCTACGCCACCGAGCTGCAAAAAGCCATGTCACGGTTTTCCGACCCCCAGCGAACCCAGCAGGCCTCCACCGCCGAGCAGATTGCCAAAGTGGTCTGGGAAGCTGTGACAGACGGCCAGCAGCAGTTACGCTACGTGGCAGGCCGCGACGCGCAAGACCTGTACGCCCAGCGCCAGCAGGTCGGCGTAGAAGCGTTTCGCAAAGGCATTCAGCAGGCTTTTTTGGGTGACCCCACAGGCGAGAAGTAAGCTTTTACTCGGAGAGGTCTTTCTCACTCTGGAGGCGTGAACAGCCCCAGCACGGCGTCCAGACTGAGCGCCAGCAGCGCACTGAGAATGGCCCCTACCATGACCAGGGCAGTGTTTTGCTGCGAAAGACCGTTGATAATAAGCAGGCCCAGACCGCCCGCGCCCAGCGCCGCCCCGATGGTCGCCGTACCCACGTTGTACACCGTACTGATGCGGAGGCCAGCCAACAGTACCGGCAGGCTCAGCGGCAGTTCCACGCGCCACAGCCGCTGCCGCCCAGTCATGCCCATGCCCTCAGCGGCGTCTTTAAGGGCCGGGTCAACGGCCAGCAGCCCCGCAACGCCGTTCGATACCACCGGCACAAGTGCGTACAGCACCAACCCCAGCATGGTGGGTTTGACCCCTAGCCCCAGCGTCGGCACAGCCAGTGCCAGAATAGCTAGGGTAGGCACCGTCTGCCCGAGGCCGGTAAGCGCCTCGGCCAACCGCATCAGCGCCTCTCGGCCCGGACGGGTTACGGCCACCGCCAACGGTACGCCGAGCAGCACTACGGCGGCCTCGGCGGACAGCACAAAGCCCAGGTGAACCAGCGCCAGTTGCCACAGCGGTGTGCTCCCGGTGTCGGGCACCTCGCCGCCTGCCAGCGGGGCCAGCAGCCTGGGCAGCAGCCCCGGAACTACTCCGGCCAGCAGCAGCGCGGGCCAAAGCAGGGCGGGGAGCACGCGGCCCAGACTGCGCCGGGACCGGGCGACCAGCGTGGTCATCCGGCCTGCTCCAACGCCTGCCAACTGAGGACACCTTTGACCTGACCGTCCTCGCCCAGCACCGCCACGGCTCCGGCCCGTTCGCGCAGCATGATGCTCAGGGCGCTGCGGGCATTGAGGCGACCGTCTATTTGCGGCAAGCCAGTGGCGTCGCCCGGCTGCATCAGGTCAGCAGCTTTCAAGCCTGCCAGCTGGCGCAGCCGGGCGTCCTCACCCAGAAACTGCCTCACGAAGTCACTGGCCGGGCGGCGCACCAGATCGTCGGGGGTGCCAAACTGCGCCAGTGCTCCGGCGTTCATCAGCGCAATCCGGTCGGCCATACGCAGCGCCTCGTCGATGTCGTGCGTAACCATCACAATGGTTTTTTTTAACCGCCGCTGAATCTCCAAAAAGGCGTCTTGCACCATGTCGCGGGCCAGCGGATCAAGAGCACCGAAGGGTTCGTCCATCAGGAGTACCGGCGGGTCGGCGGCCAGGGCGCGGGCCACCCCCACGCGCTGCTGTTGCCCGCCCGACAGCTCGGCGGGCCTTCTCTGGGCAAAGCGGCCCGGTTCCAGGCCCACGAGTTCCAGCAGCTCCAGCACACGCTGTTGCGTCTGCGCCTTCGGCTGGCCCAGCAGGTCGGGCACCGTGGCGACGTTCTGCGCGACGGTCAGGTGCGGAAACAGTCCAATCTGCTGAATCACGTACCCGATGCGGCGGCGCAGCTGCTCAGGACGCTCCCGACGGGTATCCTGACCGTCAATCAGGATATGCCCGCCCGTCGGCTCGATCAGGCGGTTAATCATCCGCAGCGTGGTCGTCTTACCGCAGCCTGAAGGCCCCAGCAGGGCCGTGATTTCGCCGCTCGGAAAGCTTAGGCTGAGGTCTTTGACGGCGTAGAACTCGGCTCCCGTCTGCGGATTGGTATAGCGTTTTTCAAGGTGCTGGAGTTCAATCATGGTCAGCTCCGGAGGGGCGGTAAAAGAAGCGTCATGCGCGGCCCAGTCGCCGGGCCAGAACGCTTTCCAGGCCGCGCAGCAGCGTACTAAGCACAATGGCGAGTAAGGCTGCCGGAACCGCCCCCAGCAAAATTAGGTCACCTGCCCCGCTTTGCATCCCGCTGAAAATGAAGTAGCCCAGCCCGCCCGCCCCGATCAGCTGGGCCACGCTCGCCACGCCCACCAGCACGGCGGCGGCCTGCCGGAGGCCACTAAGCCACACCGGGAGGGCCAGCGGCAACTGCACGCGCCAAAAGCGCTGGTTGTCGGTCATGCCCATACCCCGCGCCGCGTCCAGCACGCCGGGCGACACGCCGCGCAGCGCAACCACCCCGTTTCTGAGAATGGGGAGCAGGGCGTACAACGTCATGGCGGTAAGCGCCGGAGCCGTGCCGATACCGCTGATCCCCATGGCCCGCAGCGCCGGAAAAGCGCTGGACAGTGCCGCCAGCGGCGCAATCAATAGGCCCAGCAATGCCAGACTTGGCACGGTCTGAATGCCGTTTGCCAGGCCCAGCACAGTGCCCGCCACGCGTTCACGGCGTGAAGCCCAGACCGCCAGCGGCGCACCGATAACCACCGCCAGCCCCAGCGCCGAGAGCACCAGCCGCAGATGTTGCGCCAGCTCCTGCACGAAGCGGCTTTGCTGAACGCCCAGTTCACGGATCACCGACCAGTGGCTCAGCTGGCCGCTGAGCACGGTGGCTAGCAGCAGCGGCAGCCAGAGCCAGGGCAGCCATTTCTGTACTGCGCCCAATCTGGCGGCCAGTACGCCCGCGCCGTACACCGCTATTCCTGCTCCCAGCAGCCACAACCACACGCCGCTGCTGGCACTGGCCCGCGCTAGGTCACTCTGACCCTGGAGCGCGGCCCCGGTGCGTGTGCCCAACCACCAGAACCCCAGCGCCAGGGCCACGCTCGCCAGCACGCCCGTCAGCCTGGGCCACACCCGCGCCGATACGGGCACAGCCAGCGCCAGCACGAGACCCAGCGCCAGATATGAGGCGGGCAGATGCAAATACTCCCCCTGCGCGATTCGGTTGGGGCGCAGCAGCACCCAGGGCAAAAAACAGGCCGCCAGCATGGGCAGAGCACCTAGCCAGAACACCGCCTGAAGATCGCCCGCCACCGCGATTTTCCGGTCGCGTGCTGCTGGGGCAGAGGAGAGGGCGGACAAACAGGAACCTCCTTGAGACGGCGAGATAAAAAAAGTGGTGAGTGGAACAGGTCGGCTCACTCACCACCTGGCGTGCCTAGCTTACTTGATCAGCTTTCTACTCTTGAGGTAGGTCGCCGCCACATCTGCCGGAGTCTTGCCCTCCAGCGCCACCTGACCGTTCAGCTTTTGCAGCGTCTTGGCGTCCAGCGTGCCAAAAACAGTATTGAGCAACCCGGCCACCTGCGGATTGTCCTTGAGGGTCGCGCTGCGGATAATCGGCGCGGGCTGATAGACCGCCTGTGCGCCTTTGGGGTCGGCTAGCGCAACCAGCTTCAGCGCGTCCAGGGTGGCGTCGGTGCCGTAGGCCATAGCAGCGTTCACACCGTTGGTGCCTGCCGAAGCCGCCTGCTGGGTCAGGGTCGGGGTCGCGCCCGCTAGCACCAGCTTCTGGTCGCCGCTGAGTTTGAAGCCGTAAACGCTCTCGAAGGCGGGCATAGTGTCGGGGCGATTAAAGAACTCCGGGCTTCCCGCAATCTTGAACTTGCCGCCGCCCTTCAGGAACGTGGCAAGGTTGGCGACACTGCTCAGCTTGTTGGCTTTGGCTAACGCTTCAGGCACCGCGATGACCCAGGTGTTGTTAACGTGAGCGGGCTTGAGCCAGGTGATCCCGTTTTTGCTGTCCAGTTGCCGGGCCAGGCCGTAGATCGTGCCGGGGTTGCCCGCCTGCTTGGGGGTGATTTTGGCCGCAGGAAAAAGGTAGACCGCGTTTCCGGTGTACTCGGGATACACGTCCACCTCGCCCGATGTAATGGCTTTACGAAGCACGCCGGTGTCGCCCAGCGAGGTCTTGTCGGTCACGCTCAGGCCAGCGTTTTTAAGGGTCAGCAGGATCATCTGCCCCAGAATCTGCGCTTCGGGATCCAGCTTGCTGCCCACCACGATGTTCTTGGCCGAGGCCACCGGAGCCAGGGCGAGGCTGAGAATCAGGCCAGTACGGATGATGCGTTTCATGGATGTTCCTCCAAGTGAGCCAGGGTAAAAAGGGAGCGCTGCCAGAGAACGGTCATTGACCCGGCGCGTCTGGCCTCAAAGTAAACAAGATAGACCCGGCCTAACTGCGAGTTGGGCCAGCATCCACTTATGGCTTCATTCATCTATAGAGTCCGGCACAAAAGAGGTGGGGCCTGATCCCTGATGACCAGACCCCGCCCCGCTTTATACGGATTTCATCTCCCAAATTGGGGATTCAACCGGAATCGGTACTACCTGAACTTTATTTACTTGCGCCGCATCCAGTGCTGCAAGGTTCCGACCACGCCGCGCCGGAAGAAGAGAACCACAAGCACAAAGACCAGCCCGGTCACGATTCCGGTGGGCAGGTTGGACGACGTGACCCGGTCTTGAAGCAGCGAGACAATCCCCGCGCCCACGACTGGCCCGAACAGTGTGGTGGTTCCGCCCAGCAGCGTCATCATCACGACTTCACCAGAGGTCTTCCAGTTCACGGCGTCGAGACTGACCACGCCGTGTCCGAAAACGTTCATGCTTCCGGCCAGCCCCGCCAGCGTAGCGCTGATGACAAAGGCGGTGAACTTGAAGCGGTTAGGGTTGTAACCGATGCTCTGGGCCCGCTGCTCGTTGTCGCGCACAGCCTTGAGCGTTTCGCCGAAAGGACTGCGGATAGCGCGGTAAGCGATGTAAAATCCCACGCCAAACAGAGCCAGGCAGAAGTAGTACCTTACCGTCGCGTTCGAGAAATCCAGTCCCATAAAATTGGGCCGCGCGAAGCCCTGGAGGCCGTTTTCCCCACCAGTAAAGTCGGTCCATTGCAGGGCCAGGAACGAGAGCATCTGCCCGAAAGCCAGCGTGATCATCGAAAAATAGATGCCTGCGCTGCGAACCGACAGAAAGGCGATGGGCACTGCCAGCAGCCCCGCCGAGAGTGTCCCGGCCAGCATCGCCACCGGCACGCTCTGGCCGTGGCCCAGCAGGTAGCCGGTCACGTATGCGGAGGTGCCCCAGAAGGCCGCGTGGCCGAAGCTGAGCAGCCCCGCGAAGCCGAACAGCAGGTCAAAAGCAACTGCGAACAGCCCCCAGGCCAGGACATCGAGCGCCAGCACCGGGTAGATCAGGCGCGGCAAAATCAGCAGCAGCAGGCCCAGGCCGACCAGCCACGCTGCGCGGTTGTGGCGGGCCGCCCGGCTCTGGCTCAGGGCATCGGTAGGGGCCGTCACCGTGTCCCCTCCGGCAGCCCGAACAGGCCCGACGGACGCACCAGCAGCACAATTGCCATGAGAATAAAGACCAGCGTGTTGGCGATGGGCGGATAGAGCGCCGCCCCGATAGCGGCCAGCACACCTACAGCAAACCCGGTGATGATGCTGCCCATGATGCTGCCCAGCCCGCCGATAACCACCACGGCGAAGGTCGTAATAATCAGTTCGGCGCCCATGTAGGGATCAACCGAGTAGATCGGGGCCGCCATGACCCCGGCCAACCCAGCCAGCCCCACCCCGACCCCGAACACGCCCGTGACCCACTTGCTCACGTCGATGCCGAAAGCGCGGGTGACTCCCGGATTTTCGGTACTGGCGCGGATAATGGCTCCCACACGGGTCTTTTCGATCACGAACCAGGTGATCAGGCAGATGACCAGCGCCAGCCCAATCACGAAAAGGCGGTACTTGGGAAACATGGTGAAGCCCAGGTTAACCACCCCGCTTAGCGAGTCGGGCGGCGTGTAGGGCGCACTTGACACGGCGAACTTGCTCAGCATGACCTGCTTCACGAGGTCCTGGGTGAGCAACGTCAGCCCGAAGGTCAGCAGCAGGTTGTAGCTGGCGTCCAGCCCGTAAAGGCGCTTGAGCAGCCCGCGCTCGATAAGCATGCCGACCACACCTACGATGACCGGGGCGATAATCAGCGAAGGCCAGAACCCCAGGTGCAGCAGCTGCCCCAGCGCGAAGGCCGTGAAGGCTCCCAGCATGTACAGCGCCCCGTGCGCGAAATTGACGATCCTTAGCATCCCAAAGATCACGGCGAGTCCCAGGCTGAGCAGCGCATAGAACGCGCCGTTTACCAGTCCGTTGAAGACTTGAATAAGCAGGAATTGGATCGTCATATCAGTTTAAAAGGAGCTGCCCGGTCTATACGGCGAGGCCAGGCCACCAAGGCCCTTTTTACATCTTGCACTTGCTCTCGGTCAGAGGCGTGAAAGCCTTGGCGGCTGGGATAGTCTGGAGGCGCTGGAAGTAGTCCTGCTCTTCTTTGGCCGCCGACTTGGGCTTGACCTGCACGGTGTACACGTCGAGGATCACGCGGTGGTCCTGTGGGCGGACCATGGCGTTGCGGGCAAAGAAGTCGCTAAACTTGTAGCCTTCAAGCGCCTTGACCACCGCTTCGCCGCTGTCGCTCCTGGCGCGTGATACGGCGTTCAGGTAGGTCATGGAAGCGCTGTAGACCCCGGCCTGCATGTAGGTGGGGAGCTTGCCGTACAGCTTCTTGTACTGCAGCGCCCAGACGCGGCTGCGGGCATCCAGGTTCCAGAACCACGGCACCGTAGCGATGGCTCCGGCAAAGGCGTCCTGACCTAGCGAGGAGATTTCTTGCTCACCCAGCAGACCGGTGCTCAGGCCGATGCCCTGCTTTTTCAGACCAAATTCGTTGTACTGCTTGACCACGTTCACGAGGTCGTTTCCGGCCTGCATAGTTCCGAAGATTTTGGGCTTGGCTGCCTGCACCTTCAGCAGGTAAGAGGAAAAGTCCGTGTTGGGAAAGGGAGTGGCGTCACTGCCCACGATCTTGCCGCCGTTCTCGGTGATGGCCGCCGTCATCTGCCGGTTAAGATCCTGACCGAAGGCGTAGTTGGGATAGATGATATACCAGCTGTTGCCGCCCTTTTTGGTCACGGTGGTGCCGGTGCCGTTGGCAAGCATGTAGTTGTCGTAGGCGTAGTGAAAGGTGTATTTGTTGCACTTCTCGTTGGTCAGAGCGGTGGTGCCCCCACTGACGATGATGACCGGAATCTTTTTATTCTTGCCGACCTCAGAGGCCGCCAGCGCCGCGCTGCTGGTCGGAATGTCAAGCAGCACATCAACGTGCTGGCGGTCGATCATCTCGGCGGCCTTGTTAGAGGCCACGTCGGCCTTGTTGTTGTGGTCCACACCGACCACGCTGACCTTGCCTGTAAATTCCTTGTGGGACTTCATGAAGTCGTCGGCGGCCATCTGGGCGGCCTTGACGCTGCCGGGGCCGGTCATTTCCGAGTACACGCCCGACATGTCGGTCAGCACACCGAGCTTGACGCCGTCGTCGGCGAGGCTCAGGGACTGTGCTCCGGCGAGGGTAGCGCCACAAAGCGAAAGGGTAGCGAGCAGCAGGTTGACTTTTTTCATGTTCAGTTCCTCCATAGGAAACAGCAGTGGAATGGCAGTGAAATTGGGAGTGCGGAGCGGCGCCTCACACGCTGAGATACTTCAGGAGGTCTTCACGCCGGGCCTCGACCTCATGGCGCTGGACTTCTTCGACGATCTGGCCGTCGACATAGACGTAATGCCGGTCGGCGAGGCGGGTGGCAAATTTGAGGTTCTGTTCGACGAGCAGCACGGCCAGACCTTCCTTTTGCAGCTCGGCGATAATCTGACCGATATGCTGCACGATGACCGGCGCGAGGCCCTCGCTGGGTTCGTCGAGCAGCAGCAGTTTGGGACCGCTGCGCAGTACCCGGACCATCGCCAGCATCTGCTGCTCGCCGCCCGAGAGCTTGCTGCCGGGGTGGTGCCCCCGCGCCTTTAAAATGGGGAACGCCTCGTAGACGCGCTCCATGGTCCAGCCGCCGGGCCGGGCCGGGGGCAATTCCAGATTTTCCTTGACGCTGAGGGTACTCATGATGGCACGTTCCTCAGGCACCCAGGCCAGGCCCCGCGCCGCGATGCGGTTGCTAGGCATCTTCAGGATGTCCTGGCCGTTAAATTTGAGGCTTCCGGTGCGGCTGCGCAGCACGCCCATGATGCTCTTGAGGGTGGTCGACTTGCCTGCGCCGTTGCGCCCGATCAGGCTAACGATTTCGCCGGGGTTGACGTGCAGGTTGATGCCGTGCAGCACATGACTCTGCCCATAAAAGGCATTGAGATCGCGCACTTCAAGCAGCGGCTGGACAGGGGGAGACACGGCGGTCATGCGTGGGCCTCGTCGCCCAGGTAGGCTTCGATGACCTGTGGGTCGCGCCGCACGTCGTCGTACTTGCCGCTGGCGATCACGGCGCCGTACTGCAAGACCGTGATCCGGTCGGTCAGTTCCGACACCACGCTCATATTATGTTCGACCAGGACGACCGTGCGTCCCCGGGCGACCTGCCGCACCAGTTCAATCACGCGGGCGATCCCTTCGGAACCCATGCCGGAAGTCGGTTCATCGAGCAGCAGCACCTTGGGGTTCTGGGTCAGCGAAATGCCGATTTCTAGCTGGCGCTTTTCGCCGTGCGAAAGGTCGGCGGCCAGGCGCGAGTACGAGTCGGCCAGCCCCACATCGGCCAGAATCGCGTCGGCCTGCGGCCCGAGGGCTTCGAGTTTGTGCAGCGGCGTCCAGAACTGAAAGGGCAGCCCGGAGGGACTTTGCAGCGCCACCAACACGTTCTCGCGGACGGTCATGGTTGGAAAGACGCTGCTGATCTGGAAGGAGCGCGACAGCCCGCGCCGCACAATCTGAAAGGGTTGCAGTGTCTCGATGCGCTCTCCGAAGAGGCGCACCTCGCCGCTGGTGGGTTTGAGAAAGCCCGAGAGCAAGTTGAAGAGGGTAGTCTTGCCCGCTCCGTTGGGGCCGATGATGGCGTGAATCTCGCCCTCCATGATGTCGAGCGTGACATCGTTGGTGGCGCGAAAGCCGTGAAACTCCTTGACGAGCTTGACCGTCTGGAGCGCCGTTGTTCGGGTGGTCGCTATGGTCATAGGCTAATGAGGAATGCCAGATGCATCTTTCTCCTGTTAAGATTTTCGATGTCCGATTTTAAGCACAAAGGCAGTGCGTCTTGCAACTACTTGGCACAGGGTCTTCCCTTCACCCTCTGAACGCAGGCTTGAAGCCACCACCTTTAGACACGCCTTTTGCAGCAGTAGTCCGGAACCTTCTGTGTTTCTGCCAAGACAGTGCCCATAAACCAAGACAGTGCCTATACACACGAGGTTTCAGCCCGTCTACCCTTGCAGGGGACTGGTACAGCTCGCACCGCGAGAGGTTAGGACTCGCAAGGCGCGGAGCGGGGGGGGATAACGCGAATGGCGTCCCAGACGAGTTAATTTAGCTTCACAGTTTTGTAGCGGTGAAAAGGTTCCGAACTACTGTCTTCGACTCGCCCCAGCTATCTTGTCGCCAGAACGTCAAATAGCAGTTCTGGGAACTTGTTTAGCTTCCCCCGCTCATTACAGACGTGCATGGCTTAAAAGCTCATGAAGTTTGCCCCGTCCCCGCCTCCCTGTGCCTGATAGCCTTAAGGGTATGTGGCAAGCCAACTCCGCCGTTCTCATCACCGACCTGGGCGACGAACTAGTGCTGATGCATCCCGAACGCAGTGAAATGTTCAGCCTCAACGCCGCCGGTAAACTCATCTGGCAGCAGCTGCCTGCCACGCTGGACAGCCTGAGCCACAGCCTGGAGCACACTTATGGCCTGACGCCTTCCCAGGCCCGGAGTGACGCCGAAGTCGTGCTAGAGCAGCTCAGAACCCGCGATCTGGTGAACTGCGTTTGAACAGCTGGAATAGCCTCGACGCGCAGGTTCAGAGCGAATTGACGCCAGCGCAAGACAGTGAGCTGCGTGCGCTGTGGGAAAATCCGGTGTTGCACTCGCAAGGTTCAGAGTCGCTAGCGCCTTCAGCACAGGCGGCAGTTGGCCTCCACTCAGGCAGACGCTCTATCGAGTTGCGCGGAGGCGTCCCGCCGCTGCCTGCCGGAGCCTCTTGCGCTTCGCTGACCCTGATGGACTCTCGTGTAGAGGCGGCCTGGAACGAGTCGCGGCTATGGCTTGATGACCTTTATACCGAGGTGGGCCAGCACAGTTCGCGGCTGCTTGTGGGCAAAGGCGGGGCCTCAGCGGCGGCGTGGGCGCTCGCGCTGACCGAGGTTCAGCGGGCTGGGGGCTGGCTGCCCCTGCACGCCGCCGTGGTCGCTCGTGGGGAAAAGGCCGTGGCTATTACCGGGGTCAGCGGCGCAGGCAAGAGTACAGCGACCCTGCGTCTGCTCGGGCTGGGCTTGCGGGTCATCTGCGAGGACCGGGCTTTCTGGCACGCCGCCAGTGGCGAGGTGCGGGGTCTGGACCGCTGGCTGCGTGCCTTCGATGACAGCGTGGACACCTTCGCGCCACAGCTGCGCGCTCAGGCACTGGCGCAGCGCGATATCAAGGGGAAACTGCTTGTGCCCTTGACGCCGGACGCCGGGGCCGCCCAACTGATAGAGATTCTGGCCCTAGGTGACGGCAACGTGATGAACAACGCCGGGCGGGTCAAACTGCTGTGGGAAACCACGGGCTATCCCCTGACCCGCCCAGCCCGCGACGCGGCGCAACACGGTGTGGGCCGTTTGTTGCCGCTGCTGCGGGCGCAGACTGTTACCCGCCAGACTGTACTTGGCGCCGTTCAGGAGCTGCTAGAGAGCTGATCGGAGCGGCTGGGTTGCGCCCCAGAGCGAGCAGGAAAGAAACGGCGTCTTCCACTCGGCAAAAAGATGGTCAAAAGAGCAGCATCTTTTTGAAAATGCTCTTAGTTCGTAACTGCTCAGCGCGTAAATTGGGGGAATTAGATAGTAAATCGCAGTAAGTTTATAGGCGGTGTCCTGGGAGGGCGATGTTCCCGACATATTCTTAGCCTGGATTTCGGTAAAAATTTAACTGGAGGCAGTTTTTCGCCGTGTTCATCGTGCTGAGTAGTTACCTTAGTTCAAGGCTGTATCAGGCGCTTGGGGGAAAGGTGAAGACCGCCTTGAAGCGCTGACGGTTTTCAGGTTCGTTGTACTTTTCCAGATTGCCCTGGTCATCCTCGACCCAGGCGTGCCCGGTGATACCGCCGCCTGCCCGCGTCACCCCACTGACAAAAACAGCGGGATGTCCGGCGCGGCGCAGCGAACGGTACGTGGCGTAGGCACGCGGCACACAGACGCCCAGGCGGCGCTGCCTGGGATAAAAGAGCCGGGTCCACCATGACACCGCCACGACGCGGTCATCGACCGACCGGGCGTCGAGGCGGTGCGGCGGGGCCAGTGGGGTCCAGCGGGCCAGCGGCCTGCGCGGATCGCCGCTGCGGCGAAGCGCCCACCAGGCCGCTGCAACGTCCAGCAGCGCCCCCGGCAGATGATGAATAACCCGCCTCAGCACCAGGGCGCGGCTTTGCCAGAGTCCCCGCCGCGCGTTCAGGCCGTCTGCCGCCAGGGCCGCGTGAATGATGGGCCGGGTCTGCTGGATATCCAGCACCAGCCGCTGCCGGGCCGGGTCGCAGATTTGCGTAAAAGCTGCCCAGGTGGCCGCGCCGCCCAGCTGCTCAGCGTGCTGGCGCAGGGTGTCGGCACTTAGGGCATGGTTACACGCCAGCAGGTGCAGATCGAGGTAATCGGCGGGTTTCACGCCGCCCGTGTCGCCGCCCCAGCTGCGGGCCAGGGCGATATTCAGCACGGCAGCGTCGCGGGGATCGGGAAGCCACACGGGCAGTCCCTGCCAGTCACAGCGCCGCGCCCTGGCGCGGAAGCCGTGCGTGAGCGCCCGCAGGCGTGCGGCTCCCGCGCCGGTATTTTCCGCGATGACCCAGCGGTGAACGTCGAGGCGCACATTCCTGTCTGGGCTGTACAGGTGCATGGTTTCGTGGGTCCACAGCTCCGGGTCGGCGTGCTGGCCGTCGCTGCGCCAGCCGTGCGCCAGGGCGATGTGCGCGGCCCGCATGACAGTGGCCAAGTCTTCAGGCAAAAGGAGGTCCACGTCACCATAAAAACGTTCTCCCGGCGTGGCGTACTCAAATTCGGCGAGGGCAAAGCCCTTGAACAGCAGCGCTTCTATGCCCTCAGCGGCCCACGCGGCCAGCAACGGGCGCAGTTCGGCGCGAATATGCGCGTGGCGCAGCGACAGATCCAGCGCCTGCTGGCGCAGTGGCCCCCGCAGCAGGTGGTCTTCAGGCAACTGGGCACGGACAGCTCCACCCAGTCCGGCGCCCAGGACAGCGCTCAGGTCGGTGGGCTGAAGGGTGCCGGGTGAGGTCAATACACGCACGAGGGTTTGACTGCGGTCCTGAGTAGGCATCCCACCAATCTATTGAAGTTCTGTCAGGCGCACAGTCCCCCGGAAGGGGCTGAGGACCACAAGCCAGCGCACAGGTGCCGATGTCTGGTGAGACCAGACCTTGCCCTGACACCCGTAGCCTACTTTCAACCCCTAGTAAGAGGAAAGTCAGACTCCGGCTGGCCTAACGCCAGCCACTTGACCTCAACTGCTTGAACTCAGCCACTTGACCAAGGAAGGCCGAAAATGACTAACCGCCTGAAAACGACCCCGCTCACCTGGTCGCTCCTAACTGCCCTGCTGCTGGCCGGGTGTGCCCAGCACAGCGCCGCCCCCGCGCCAACACCGGCTGCTCACGCGCCGACCACGCCCAGCACCACGGCCCAGCCTGCTAAACCCGTGCTCACGGCGGGCCGCACCTACGAACTCCAGTTCAAGCGTGACGGTCAGGGCAAACTGGTGTCGTCGGTCATTACGCCGGGCCAACTTGGTGCTCAGGCCACCCGCATGACTGACGCGCCGCTGGCGTTCAGCTACGTATCGTCGGGCACGCTGAACATGAACGGGCAGTGGTATGTGCGCGTGACCTACCACGTCACCAACCATTCGGGACAGCCTATCAGCAACCTGGGCTTCGTGCCGCTGGACACCGACGCTGCCCCCAGTGCTACGCCCGCCACCACCCCGACCGTGGGCGCAACCTACTTCAAGGACCTTAAGCATTTCGACGGCTCGGACGCCTCTGGCCAGGCGGCTTCGCTGGTTGCGATTCAGGCGCGTGACGCCAGCGGCGCAGTGGACAGCGCGGCCACGCCCTATGTGCCAATTAACACCAGTGGCCTGGGCGTCAACCTGCCCACGGGTCTGGTTCTGGGGACGGGCGGCCTCTCGGGGAGCGGCTGGCAGACGGGCAGCACCCTGGCCCCCGGAGCCAGCAGCGACGTAACTTTTGCCACCCAGATGCCTGCCGTGTCCGGCACCACCGACCCGTTTTTCTATACTGTAGTCTTTACGGCGGTGAGCAACATAGACGTGCCCGTGGCGATTGCCCCGCAGGCCGGAGCCAACCCCAACGTGAAGCTGCCTGCCAGTGGCCCCGCCTACGTGACTGGCACCATCGGCGACCCTACTGACCCGGCCTCGGTGCAGGGCCTGAACTTCACGGTGGCTGCCAGCGACACCGATGCGGCGGGCCTGAATGTCACCGCGACCAGCAGTGATTCCAGCGTGGCAACGGTCAGCCTCAGCGGCAGCGGCGCGAACCGCACCCTCAAGATTGCCCCCCAGAAAGCAGGTTACGCCGACATCACCGTCACGGTGGCCGACGGCACCCGCGCCAGCGCCAGCTACACTGTCAAATACGCGGCCAGTCAGGCAGCGGGAGCCACAGCCAGCACGCGCTTTTTTAGCAATGAGAGCAATGCTTCCAGTGCCCAGGATTTGGGCGGCTACATGTTGGTCGCCGACGACGAGTTCAATACCCTTAACCTGTACCCCACCACGACCTCCAGTGCGCCGCTGGCGAAGTTCGATTTCACCTCCAGCCTCAACCTGACCGACACGGCCAACCCGGAGATTGACCTGGAAGCCAGCGCCCGCCTGGGCAACCGGATTTTCTGGCTGGGATCCGAGAGCAACAGCAAGAAGGGCGCGGTCCGTACCAACCGCAACCGCGTGTTCGCCACCGACGTGAGCGGCAGCGGCGCGGCCACCACCCTGAGCTACGTGGGCCGTTATGACCGCCTGCGTGAAGACCTGCTGGCTTGGGACCATGCCAACGGCGCGGCGCTGGGGCTGAACACCAGCGCCGCGCCGGGCGTGATTCCCGAACTGGATGGCGTGGGCTACAACATCGAGGGGCTGGCCTTTAAGCCGGGCACCACTACCGCGTATATCAGCTTCCGTGCGCCGCTGGAAACGACCAGCAGCCGCAACCTGGCCTTGATTGTGCCGGTGACCAACTTTGTCGACCTGGTGACGGGCGCGGCCAGCAGCGCCACTTTTGACCCGCCCATTCAGCTCGACCTGGGTGGGCGGGCCATCCGCGAACTCAAGTGCAACGGCCAGGGCTGCCTGATTCTGGCCGGGCCAGCCACGAGCGGCAGCAACTTCGCGCTGTACTCGTGGTCGGGCAAGGCGGGCGACGCGCCCCACCTCCGCAACGACCTCCAGAGTCTGGCGACCAGCATGGACGGCAGCCTGGAAAGCATCGTGAATATGCCCGCCGTGAACCCTGACAGCGAGGCGCTGACTGGGCAGACCCTGCAACTGCTGACCGACAACGGCGACAGCGTGTTCTACGGTGACGGCATCGTGGCTAAGGATCTGGTAGGCCCCGCCCAGGACTGGCAGAAGTTCCGCGCCGAGACTGTGACCGTTGGCGCTTTGCCCGCCCAGAGCTGCACGGTCAGTAACCTGACCATTACCCCGGCCAGCCCCACGCTTACTGTGGGCAGTACCCAGACCTTTACGGCCAGCTACACCACCACGCCCAGCAACTGCACCGTCTCTGTTACCTGGAGCAGCAGCAACAGCAGCGTCCTAAGTCTGACCAGTGCGGGGCAGGCCACCGCCGTCGCCGCAGGCAGCGCGACCATCACTGCGGGAGTGACCCCTGGCAGCGGCGCGCCGGTCAGCGCCACGACCACCGCGACGGTCAATGCCCCTACCAGCCCAGTGACCAGCCTGCCCAACGTGTCGGTCTACCGCGTGGGCGACGGCGGCGCGGCGCTGGCTAACACTGGGAACGCCGTCTTCGTAGAGACCTACAACGGCAACGATGGCAGCCTGGTGAGCAGCGTGGCCCTCCCCACCGCCGCCAGCGGCAGCAACAAGCCGCTTATCGCCAGCGGCACGGCGACCAGTGAGGGCCTGCTCTCGCGCTCGGCTGACGGTCACTTTCTGGTACTGACCGGCTACGGCACCACGGCGCCCTACAGCGCCAGCCTGTCAGGAACCAAGTCCAGTGCTGTGCCACGTACCATCGGGCGCATCGATGCGCAGGGCAACGTGGACACCACGACCTCGCTGACCGACGCCGTGAGCGGCAACAATCCGCGCAGCGTTGCCAGCGCCAACGGCAGCAGCTTCTATATTGCGGGCGGGGCGGGCGGCGTCAACTACGCGCCGCTGGGGGCCACCACCTCCACGAACATCCTGGCGACCCCGGCCAACCTGCGCCAGCTCAACATCTACGGCGGCCAGCTCTACGCCTCCAGTTCGGTCACCGGCACCAAGGGCGTGCTGAGCATCGGTAGCGGCCTGCCAAGCACCCCCGGCCAGACCGCTGCCCGCCTGCCCGGTCTGAGCGATACCCTGAGCGCTGACAGCTACAGCTACTACTTGGCTGACCTAGACGGCACGCCCGGCCTGGACACGCTGTATGTCGCTGACGGCACGGCGGCCAACGGCCTCGAAAAATTCAGCCTTCAAAGCGGCAGCTGGGTCACCTCCGGCGCAGCCAGTGGTAAGTATGTGGGCCTGACCGGAGCGCAGCAGGGCAACAGCGTGACTCTGTTCGCCACCAACGCGGCGGGCACTCAGCTGGTCAAACTGACCGACGCCAGCGGCTACCTGGGCAGCCTCAGCGGCGCGCCCACCGTGCTAACCACCGCCAAGACTAACACCGCCCTGCGTGGCGTGGCCCTGGCCCCCACCCCCTGAGCTTTGTGTTTAAACCCAACAGACCCTTTTTGGAGTAAATGACATGATGAAAACCAGCACTGCACAGCCCACGCCGCAGCCCACGTATACGCCTCCCAAAGTACAGAACCTGGGCCGCTGGCAGGCCGTGACCCTGATTTACAGCCTGCCGATCGGCCCCGGCACCTCGGGTCTGGTGCCCACGCCTACAATCACCTACTGAAGACCTGACGCGCAAAGGGAGCCTACGGGAAGAGTTATCTTTCCCTAGGCTCCCTTTATCAGTGGCGCAGACCGTTTTTGGGCGACTCCGCTCAATTCCGGCGCAACCAATTGTGCCTCTATGGGCGCACCGAGCGCAGGCGGGCGTAGCCCCCGGCCACCCAGTTGAGTGGGCAAAGCCCAGGCCGGGGGTGGTGCTTGTGCAGTTCGTGCACCGTGAGCCACAGCTTGCGCCGTCCTGACACATGCGCTCGCTGCGTCAGGTTGTCGTAGTCGTTCGCTCTCACCTCCTCCAGAATCCCGGCGTAGAGGCGGGCGGCCACCGCCACCCCGTACCTGGCCCGGCCTTCAAGTTGCGCGACGCCCTGCCAGCCCTGCGCGTACCACTCATGGGCCAGTAAGGTCAGGTGCTCCACCAGTGCCTGGTACTGCGAGGTCACGCGGCCCGCCTTCAGGTCACCCACGTTCACTCCGTATTCGGCCAGTAACTCGGCGGGCAGATACAGCCGCCCCAGTCGCAAATCCTCGCCTACGTCGCGCAGGATGTTGGTCAGTTGCATGGCCTTGCCCAGTGCCAGTGCCGAGCGCAGGGTGTCATCGCCCCCCCGGTAGCCCCCGATAGGCGCGATCATGAAGCCCACCACGCCCGCGACCCGGCGGCAGTACAGTTCCAGGTCGGCCAGAGTGGCGTACTGTTGCCCAGCCAAATCCATGCAAAAGCCCGCATACAGCTCCGCAAAGGCCGAGAGCGGCACCGGGTAGCGGGCGAAAGCCCAGGCCAGCGCCAGCTCCATGTCGTTCTGGCCCGGCTTGCCAGCGTGAGCCGCCTGCACCTGCGCCCACCAGCCGTCCAGCTCGGTCTGCGCCTGACTGAGAGGTTTGCCGGAGTCGGCGATGTCGTCCCCGACCCGGCAAGCCGCGTACACCGCCCAGACCGCCTCACGCTGGCCGCGCGGATAGAGCAGCGAACCACGGTAAAAAGTGTGGCTGTGGATGCGCGTGACCTCGCGGCACCAGGCCAGGGCGGAATTTGGCGGGCTGACGGTGGGCGGCGCAGGCGGCTGTGAGGGCATAAAGTCTCCGCAGGGGGCAGGAACGGAAAAAGGGGCAGTAGGGGCGAGGCCAGAACTACCTGATTTTAGCCCAGAAAGCGTCCAGTGCGGCCTTCGTCTCACTCATCTTTTCCCAGTGGGCCAGCCCGTCGGTATCTGGAATCCTGACCACCGTGGCGTTGGGCTGCTGCGCGAACTGCGGCAGGCGCTCAAAGGACACAAAGCCGTCTTGGTCATACAGCACCAGCGTTGGCGTGGTCAGTTTGCTGTACAGGTCTCCGTAAGCGTCGGGCGTGAACAGGCGGCCACTCACGAAGTGCAGCGGCGCGTACTTGGCTCCGGGCTGGCGGGTGGTCTCCATGGCGTAGTCAATCAGGTCGCCGGGCACCGGCCCCCGGAAGCTGCGGCTCAGGAAATAGTGGATGCTGGGCCGGGTGCGCAAGGCGGCGTACAGCGGACTGCCAATGGCGCTGAGGCGGTTATACCGCTCGCTGCTGTTCGCGCTCTGGCTGGACCCTCTTGGCTGGCTAAAGCCGCTGGGCGAGAGCAGGGCCAGCGATTTGATACGCGGCTCACTCAGGGCGGCGCGAGCAGCAAACTCGCTGCCCAGGCTTAGGCTGACCATATCCACATCGGTTCCCAGTTCGGCCACCAGGGCGCGGAGGGCCGAGGTCATCAGCTCTGGGGTGTACTGCACGTCGCGGCGCTCACTGCTGCCGAAGCCGGGAAATTCCAGCGCGTAGACCGGGCGGGTGCCGACGTAGGTGTCCCACAGGGGTTTCATCTCGTAGGCGCTGCCTGCGGCGTTAATGGAGTGCGCCAGCACCAGTGGGCGACCCGTGCCACGCGAGTCGGCGTAATACACGATCTTGCCGAAGCCGGGCAGATTCAGACTGCGGCGCTCGCCACTTAGGGCAGGGCGCAAGAGATAACCATCGGCACCAGGCCGGGCGGTCTGAGCAGGCGCACAGCTGCTCAAGAGGAGGCCGCCCGCAACCATAAGGGCGAGGGGCAACAGGAGTTGACGCTTTCTCATGCCCTCAATCTATGAGTCGGGTATTGAATAGTCAAGATTGACCAATTAGAGTTAAGGAACTGTGGCTGACCTCATTTCTCTTCCTGCCCTTCCTGACGATGAGCGGGTGCTGCTACTGCTGGGGCTGCTGAGCGCGCAGGAGCGGCACGGCTACGAAATCAACGACTTTATCAGTCGGCAACTGGGCTGCGTGATTGACCTTAAAAAGGCGACGGCCTACCAGCTGCTGGACCGGCTGGAGCAGCACGCCCTGATTGCCAGCCACCCCGCGCAGCACGGAGCGCGGCCCACCCGCAAGGTGTACCGGCTGACCGAGGCGGGGCACGCGCATTTCCTCGAACTGCTCAAGGCCCGGCTGGCACACGAGGAAGTCCTGATTCTGCCGGGCAGCGTGTCCCTCATATTCTGCGAGCACCTGCCCGCCGCCGAGCGATTGATGGCCGCGCAGGAGCGGCTGGCGCAACTTGAAGCCCGCGTGGCGATGCAAGAACGCCTGCTGGAGCTGCCTGGCCTCCCGCAGAGCATGAAACGGCCCAAAACCCGCCTCCTGGCCCTGACCCGCGCCGACCTGGAGTGGCTGCGCGGCTGGGTCGGCGAACTGGAACGCGGGGAGGTGGCCCCGTGAACCGCCTGACCCGCGCCCAGCGCAGCAATTTTGTGCCACTTACCGCCTGGGGCTACCGCTGGTGGCGAGCGCGTTCGCTGATGCTGCTCAGCGGCGAAAAGTTCAGTCTGGAGCGCGAGAGGCGGCTCTTTCTGGGTCTGGCGCAGCCTTTGCCGGGCGAACACTGGCTGGATGTCGGCACCAGCACCGGCTTTTACGCTGGCGTACTGGCGCGGGCCGGGTGCCGAGTAGACGCGCTGGACATCAGCCCGGCCATGTTGCAAGCGGCGCGGCGGCGGGAGCGGGGCGCGGTGAACTGGCTGTGTCTGAATGCCGAAAAGACTGGCCTGGAGGCGGGAAACTACGACGGTCTGACCATCGGCGCGACCCTCAACGAGACGGCTGACCCGGCGGCTTTGCTGCGCGAGGCGGCGCGATTGCTCAAACCGGGCGGGCGGCTGTGGCTGATGTACGCGGCGAGTGGCGGCGGCCTGGGTCAGCAGATTCTGGCCAGACTGGGCGGCCTGACCTTCCCCGACCTGAGCTGGATTGAGCGCCAGGTGCCGGAGCTGCGGCTGACCCACGCGGCCCACTTCGGGCAGGTAGAATTTGCGCTGCTACAAAAGGAGAAGCGTGCCACGCCCCAAATTTGACTACACCCTCAACTACGCCGAACTGAATTTGCGCCAGCAGCCGGAGCTTTACCGCGTGGGCATCGGGGAACAGGGCGTGCTGCTGGTGCAACCCTACAAGGGCGAGATTTTGCCCTACTGGAAGTTCGCCACCCCTGAAAAGGCCCGCGAGAGCAGTGAAAAAATCTACGGCCTCTTTCTGGAGTACCTGGCTGCCGGGGACTTTGTGGGCGCGGACATGGCCCGCAAGTTTCTCCAGATGGGCTACACCCGCGCCCGGCGCTACGCCAACCACAAAGGCGGCAAAAAGTATGATGGCCCCGTCCCTGACGACAAGAAAGGTCAGTCGGGAGCGCATGGCCGCGCCGAGTTACCCCGCGCCCCCGAAGACCCGGTCAAGGCCGAGGCCGCCCGGATTTTTAAGGCGAAATGGGACGAGGCCGAGGCCAACCCCGAGTACGCCACGCAGAAAAAAGAGTGGAAAGGGCGTTACGGTTGAACACATTACCGGTGCCGCGCGCCGAGGGCCGACTGGGCCACCTGCCACGCTGGGGCGCGGAGCCTCTGCCACTGCTGGAAGAAGGTGCGGCGCTGGCGGGGCGCCGGGGACTTTTCGGGCTACAACTAGGGCTGCGTGCAGTGGTGGGCTTCTCGCCCGAGTGGAACAGAAAGCTGCTAGGTGACCTGGAGACCTTCCGCAGCGTGGGCAGTTTCTCGCGGCTGGTGCCCCACCTGGCGGGCGGTATCATCCTGACCGACGCGCCGGAACATGCTGGGCGGCGGCGTGAACTGAACCCCGGTTTTTCGCGCCCAGAGGTAGGAAACCTAGTGGACGCCATGCGAGTGGCCATGCCGCCCATGCCCCGGCAATATGACGCCCTGGCCTGGGCCGACCTCGCCGCCCTGAAAATGCTGAATGCTGCGTACTTTAGCGGCGAGTTTGACGAAGGTCTGCTGCACACCTTTCTGGCCCCGCTGCGCCGCGCCTTTCCGGTGCCGATACTGCCGCAACCGCTGACCCGCTGCCGGGTGGACGCCGAGTTGCGCCGACTGGCCCAGCGGCGCCGGAGTGCGCCGCGTCCCGACCTGCTGACTTTTTTGCTGGGCGTTCCAGACGGCCTGACGGAAGCCCGGATTTCGCTGGCGGCGGCGCACGATACCGTGACTCACGCGCTGGCCTACTGCCTGTGGTACGCGGCCTGCTGTGCGCGGTGGCCCACCCCCCAGCAGCATCCCGCGCTGCTCAAGGAAGTGCTGCGGCTGTACCCGCCCGGCTGGATGGGCAGCCGCCGGGTGAGCCGGGATTTGGTGTGGGAGGGCATTCACATCCCCAAAGGCACGCTGGCGCTGTATGCGCCGTATCTGTCGGGGCGTGACCCGGTGCTGTGGGACGCTCCACGGGACTTTCAGCCCGAACGCTGGGCATCCAAGCCGCCCGCCTGGGCTTACCTGCCCTTCGGCGGCGGCGAGCGCACCTGCCTGGGAATGCACCTGGCGCAAAGTTTGATTCTGACCGTGCTGGCGCAGACTCCGCCGCTGCGGGTACGCTGGGGCCGGCCCACGCCGCAGCCGGGCCTGACGCTGGGGCCGCGTGGCCCACTGTGGCTGGAACACCGCTAAACTAGCGCGGGGTCAGTACCGGTGTCAGGCAGTGCCGCGCTTGAAGCAGCCACAGCCGCGCCAGGGAGCCGCCCACCACTCTTGGCAAGTCCGGCCAGCACGAACAGCAGAATGCAACGGCACACCGCCGCAGTCTGGGACAGCTCTGTATGCTGGGCTTATGCCTGCCGCTTTCCGACCAGATTTTGACCTCATCGTGGTGGGCGCGGGCCACAACGCGCTGATTACCGCCGCCTACGCTGCCAAAGCGGGCCTGAAAGTCGCGGTCTTCGAGCGGCGGCACATCGTCGGCGGCGCGGTCAGCACCGAGGAACTGGTGCCCGGCTACCGCTTTGACTACGGCGGCAGCGCCCACATCCTGATTCGGCTGACCCCGGTGGTGCAGGAGCTGGAGCTGACGCGCTACGGCCTCCATTACCTGGAACTTGACCCGATGTTTCACGCTTCCGGCGGCGAAACGCCCTGGTTCATGTGGCGCGACGCGGGCCGCACCGCCGACGAACTGGACAATCTCTTTCCGGGTCAGGGCGCGGCCTACACCCGCTTTCTGAACGACTGGACACCCTTTGCCGAGTCGGTGGCCGAGCTGTTCATGTCGGCACCGGGGCCGCTGGAAATGGGGAAAATGGCCGTCAGCAGCGGTAAAGGCGGCGACGCGGGCGCACGCCTGCGCCGTATTCTGCGGCCTTACGGCGAGGTGGCGAAGGAGTATTTCAGCGAGGAGCGCGTGCGTGCGCCGCTCAACTGGATGGCGGCCCAGAGTGGTCCCCCGCCCACAGACCCCATCAGTGCGCCCTTTTTGCTGTGGCATTCGCTGTACCACAAAGGTGGCGTGGCCCGGCCCAAAGGCGGCAGCGGCGGACTAACACGGGCGCTGGCGCGGGCTATTGAGGCACACGGCGGGCAGATTTTTACCAGTGCCCCCGTGAAGGACATTCTGGTTACGGGTGGCCGGGCGCAGGGCATCCGGCTGGAGAGCGGTGAACTCTATACCGCCCGCGCCGTGGTGTCTGGCACACACATTCTGACCACGGCGGCGGCACTGCCAGACGAATATGTGCCAGCGGCGGCGCGTGAGGTACGCGTGGGCAACGGCTTCGGCCTGATTCTGCGTCTCGCCCTGAGTCAGCAGGTCAAGTACCGCGCGGAGCATGAACCCGCTCATTTTCATAAGAACAGTCGCGTCGGGCTGGGCCTGCTCATCAAAAACGAGCGCCAGTTGATGAAAGGCTACGGCGAATATCTGGCTGGTGAGCCGACCACCGACCCGCCGCTGATTGCCATGACTTTCAGCGCCGTGGACGACTCGCTAGCGCCGCCTGGTGGCGAGGTGCTGTGGCTCTGGGCGCAGTATTACCCCTATGAACTGGCGTCCGGCAACTGGGAGACGCGCACCGCCGAGGCCCGCGAGAACGTGCTGAGTGCCTTCGAGCACTACGCGCCCGGCACCCGCGAGAACATCGTGGGCGAACTGGTGCAGACCCCGCTGTGGCTAGAGCAGAATCTGGGCCTGCACCGGGGCAACGTGATGCACCTGGAAATGACCATTGACCAGATGTTTGCCTTCCGGCCCTGGCTGGAGGCCAGTCAGTACCGCTGGCCGGGAGTTAGGGGTTTATACCTGACCGGCGCGAGCACCCACCCCGGCGGCGGCATCATGGGCGCGAGCGGGCGCACGGCGGCGCGGGTGATTATCAGCGACCTCACGCGGCGGGGGTGGAAGTGAGTGTAGTATGACCTACCTCCAGTACCACCTCACCTTTATCGTTCCCGTGCTAGCGCTGCTGCTGTACCTCACGCGGCGCCGGGCCGGGCCGCTAGCGGGCCTTCTGAACGCGGATGACCGTTGGACGCGCGGCTGGCTGCTGGGGCTGGTGGCGGTGGCATTCGTGTACACCACGCCCTGGGACAACTACCTGGTGTTCAAGCGTGTCTGGAGCTATCCGCCGGAGCGGGTGCTGGGGCGCATCGGGTACGTGCCTTACGAAGAATATGCCTTCTTCGTTCTCCAGACGCTTATGACGGGCCTGTTTACCCTGTGGCTGCTGCGGCGTGAGCGCGAGAGTGCGCCGCCCGCTGCCCCCTGGGTGCGCTGGGGTGGCGCGGCGCTGCTGCTGGGGCTGGCGCTGCTAGGGGCGTTTTGTCTGCGCCAGCCCCAGTCCTTTTACCTGGGCCTCATTCTGGGCTGGGCTTACCCGGTGCTGGCGGGGCAATGGGCTTTCAGCGGGGATTTGGTCTTCAGCCGTCCGCGCCTGTTCTGGACAGCCACGCTGCTGCCCACGCTTTACCTGTGGCTGACCGACGCTTTCGCCATTCACGAAGGCATCTGGCACATCGCGCAGCGGTATACGCTTGGGCTGTACGCCGGGCCGCTGCCTTTTGAAGAAGCCCTGTTTTTTCTGACGACCAACCTGCTGGTGTCGACCGGGCTGCTGCTCTTCTTGCACCCCGAATCTAGGCGGCGGCTGGAGCGCTCACTTCCCCTTCTCAAGCCCTGGCTGATCCTGAGCGCCCTCTCGCTGCTGCTGAAAGTGCCGGTTCCCCTGTGGCCCGCCGGATTTCCGCTGCTGGCGACGGCGAGTATGCTGGCCCTGTGCGGCGCGGCCCTAAGTTACGCCGCTGGCCTGAGCGGGGAAGCGCGGGCGGGCTGGACAAGGGCACTGGGAATGGCCGCTCTGGGCCTGGGCGCTGGCTGGGCGGTGGAATACCTGGGGTCTCAGACCGGAGTTCCGTTTGGCCGCTACAGTTACGCGGGCGCACCCGGCCCCACGCTGCTGGGCGTGCCGCTGCTGGTGCTGCTAGGCTGGTTCGCGCTGAGCCTCCTGGCGACCCGGTTCGCGGGCGGGCGGCCCCTGCTGGCGGGCCTGCTGCTGGTCGCCTGGGATGTGGGCCTGGAACCGCTGATGACCTCCCAGCACTTCTGGACGTGGCATGACCCGCGCCCGCTGTGGGCCGGGGCACCGCTCCAGAATTTTCTGGGCTGGTGGGTGGTCGGCAGCGCCCTCAGCTGGGCTTTTGTCCGGCTGGCCCCGGCCTTGCGGCGACCTGTTTCGGGGCTGGATTTCGGGCATTATCTGCCAGTAGAGGCGCTGTTTTTGCCTGCTGGCCTGTGGCTGCTGGGGATGCCGGGCGCGGCAGCAGTCACGCTGCTGGTGATGCTGGGGGCGCTAGGGCTGGTGCTGGCGCTGGCACGGTGGCGGGCATGAACTGGGGCCGACTGAATCACTGGTGGATCACTCTGCTGGTGCGCCGCTCTATCCGGCAAAACCTGCGCAGGAGCCTCGCGGGGGTGTGGCTGTACGGTAGGGTGCCACGCGGCGCGGCGCTGCTGGCCCCCAATCACGCTTCCTGGTGGGACGGTTACCTGCTGGCCGAACTGGGCTGGGCTTGCCTTCACCCCTTTCAAATCATGATGACCGACGCGCAACTGGCCCGCTTTCCCTTCCTGCGCCTGATTGGCGCGCGCGGGCAGCGTGAAGTTCGTTCGCTGCGGCGTGGCTTACGTGCTGGTGAGTGGGCGGTGGTGTTTCCGGCGGGCGAAATCCGGCACCCGGCGGCCCTGTTGCCGCTGCACCCGGGCGCCGCGTGGCTGGCCGGGCGTGAGCATGTCGCGCTGTTTCCCGTCGCGGTGCGGGTAGTGCTGCGCGGGTCGCAGTGGCCGGAAGCGTTTCTGCGCCTGGGTGAGCCGTGCGCCCCCAACGAGCTGGAAAGCGCCCTGGCGGCTGTGCTGGCGCAACTTGAAGAGGATTTGAAAACAGTCCCTGCCGACCAGCCGCCGCCCGGCTATCTGTGCCTGCTACGCGGGCGGGCGAGCCGTCATAACCGGGTGGACTGGCCGTCGAGAATGCTGGCGTGGCTAGGCGGTACGAGAAGTAGAGGGTAAATGTCTGCTGTAGGGCAGAATAACGTATGACCCGTGACCTCAAGCCCCGTGAAAAAGTCCTGGCGGCCTCGTTTGTCGGCCTGGGGCTGCTGCATTTTGTGCGCCCCGCCGCCTTCGACCAGATTGTGCCGCCGTCCACGCCCCTGACGCCGCGTCAGGCCACTGCCCTCAGCGGCGTGGCCGAAATTGCGGGCGGAATCGGGCTGCTCTTGCCCGCCACCCGCCCGGCGGCCCGCTGGGGCCTGCTGGCGCTGCTGCTGGCGGTCTATCCGGCCAACATCTACATGGCGCAGTACCCCGAAAAATTTGGTGTGCCGCGCTGGGTCACCTGGGCCCGCCTGCCGCTGCAACCGCTCCTGATGTGGGCGGTGTACCGGGCTGGCCGCTAAATGATTCAGACGGCTTCGTTAACAACTCTCCCAGGGACGGGGGTGCTCACTGCACGCCTGACAGTTCTCTTTGCCCTGCTCAGCTCTAGGCGTCCGCTTAACCGGAGTCCGTATGCAACGGCGTGATGACGGGCCGCCCTTTGCCGACAGACTGATCAACGGCCTGACCCTGGGCTTTTTTGCCGTCAAGCTCGGCACGCTGCTGGTCAATGCCTTTACCTTTCCCCGGCTGAAGGCGGCCACTGACCCGGCCCGGCCCAGCCGCGCTTCTATTCTGATTCCGGCCCGCGATGAGGCGCACAACCTGCGCGAAACCCTGCCGCCGCTGCTGGCTCAGGGAGCGCTGGAAGTCATTGTGCTGGACGACAGCAGCACCGACAAAACCGTTGAGGTGGCGCGGGAGCTGGGAGCACGGGTCATCAGCGGGCAGCCGCTTGCGGCAGGTTGGGTCGGCAAAACCTGGGCCTGTCAGCAACTGGGACAGGCCGCGCACGGTGAGCTGCTGATTTTTACCGACGCGGACGTTCACTGGCATCCGGGCGCACTGAGGGCTGTCGTGGCCGAGTTAGAACGCACCCAGGCCGGGCTGCTGAGTATCTTTCCCAGGCAGGACAACCGCACCCTGGGCGAGCGGCTGCTGACGCCGCAGGTGGACACGACCATCCTGAGCCTGTTTCCCGCGCCCCTGCTGCGGTTGCCCTATGCCGCCGCCGCCGCCAACGGGCAGGTGATGGCCTTCCGGCGGGCGACTTACGAGAAGCTTGGTGGGCACGCCTGCGTTCAGGCCGAGCTGCTCGAAGACGTGACCTTTGCCCGGCGGGTCAAGGGGGCGGGAGAACGGCTGAGTCTGGCCCTGGGCCGCGAATTTATCGGCGTGCGGATGTATCAGTCCTACCCGCAATCGGTGCGCGGCCTGGCCCGGAGCGCCTTGCCCCTGCATGGCGGGCGTCGTGAACTGCTGGTCGTTAATACCGTCCTGCAAGCCGTTTTCTACACCCTGCCCCTGCTGCGTCGGCAGCGTGGTCTGGTCGCCCTGGGCCTGCTGGAATCGCTGGCGGTGCGCTGGCTGACGGGCCGCAACCGCACCTCCGAACTGGCCGAGGTCGGCATGACGCCCCTACAGCCGCTGTTTTACGTGCCCGTCGTCTGGACGGCCATCAGAAAACGCACGCGCTGGAAGGGCCGTGAGTATGAGGTGTAAGACAGGCCCTACGGACTGCGCTCTATTCCGCTCTCGGCAGTCCGTACCGACTCAGCGCTCGCGGGACAGCCAGTACAGCAGGCCCAGGGTACCCGCAGCCAGCGCCAACAGAGGCAACGCCGAGGAGTGCGGGGCGGGGTCGTCAAAATGCGCCTGATGCTCCCGCAGTGCCGCGCCCAGATCATGGCCGCTCAACGCCTTGCCGTGCCCAACCGCCAGCAATTCGGGAGTCAAGTCGGCCAGGCGGCCTACCGATGCACGCCCGTCGCTGCGTGACTGGTACAGAAAAGCGTGCGAGATGCGGGCCGGTTCGCCCGTGAACAGGTTGACCGGGTTGCGTGCATTCGCGGTGCTGACGGCGTCGCCCACGATGATGGTCTGGTCGGCCTCACGCCACAGCGACAGATGCCCCGGAGTGTGTCCCGGCGTGGGCACCCAGCGCCAGCCCGGCAGGTGGGGCACGCTGCCGTCGCCAGGAAGGGCGTGAACGTGGGGCCGCAGGTCAGGGGCCGCGCTGCTGCGCCCACCCAGCTGATATTTAGCCTGCCCAGTCAGAAAGGGAAGTTCGGTGGCGTGGGCGTACACCGGCACGGGCCACGCCTCCCGCAGCCGTTTGACGCTTCCCACGTGGTCAACGTGGCCATGGGTCAGGATGATGGCGCTGGGCGGACGTGAGCCGTGAATCTGCTGGGCCGCCCGCCCGATAAAGCCAGCGTCCAGCGGCGTGCCGGAATCCACCAGCACCCACTCGCCGCCCGGCTGTCCCAGGAAATAGGCATTGACGATGGGTAGGCGGACTTGCACCACATCGGGCCGCAGGAACGTGGTGCCGCCCAGCAGGGAGGGGTAGGCCGCAGGGGAGAGGGTCATTGCCAGACCTCGCATTGATGAGAGGTGCGGAAATCGCCCACCACGCCGACCTTCTCGGGGTGGAAAGCCATCACGTTGCTGCCTGCCGCGTTCAGCCGGGGCCACTCGGTGAGACCTGCGCCGTTAGGATTTCCCGTGCGGGCGAAGTTGGCCCAGTAGGTCCGCATGGTTCGGCTGAGGGCCAGTTGCGCCGCCGAGAAGCGCGAATAGTCGCCCAGGGCCGCCGAAGCGCCCATGATGCCCGCGACCTCTGCCGAGTGGTAGGCCCCAAAGCTTGGCACGGCGACGCTGGGTTGCAGGTACTGGTTGTATGGCACGCTAGGGTCACGAAACTCGTAGGCGTAGACCGGCACCTGTGCGCTGCGGCCACGGGCCAGATCGCTGGTAGGGCAGGCAAAGAGACTGTCAGTGGCCTGCGTAGCGGCAGCCAGCGCACGGGTAGGGTAGTTATGCGGCGGGTAGTATTTCAGCCCCTTGAAGACGGCGCTGATGCCCCCAAAGACATAGTTGGCGCCCAGATATTCCGCCAGGTTGAGATCGCGCCCCGGTTGACTGGCGAAGGCCGCGAAGATAGTGCCCTCGTCCTGGTTGCTGCCTATCAGCAGCGGCACGGGAGCCACCGCTGCTGGACTGCCCCCCTGGCGGAACACAGCGTTAGGCGACGCGGGCAGCGTGGGGTCGCCGTACAGCGGCGGGAAAGCGACATTGGCGGGCAATCCCTTGGGCTGAGCCTGCACCACTTTTTCCAGCGGGATCGCACGTAAACAGGCGGCGTCGGCAGGCGTACAGCCCAGGGCCTCAGCCGCGCTGATGCTCTTTTCCACCGCCACGTTGCGCGGCGCGGTCAGTTGCGCGTCCAGGCAGGGGCCGCTTTGAATAATGGCCTTGTCAAAGAGGCCACGGGCACCCGGCATCAGCAGGTGCTGGCACAGGCTCATGCCGCCTGCCGACTCGCCGAAAGCAGTCACGTTAGCCGCGTCGCCACCGAATGCAGCGATGTTCTGGCGCACCCATTTTAGGGCCAGTTGCTGGTCAAGCAGGCCATAGTTCCCGACCGACCCGTTTTCTTCCAGCCCAGGCAAGGCCATAAAGCCTAGCGCTCCCAGGCGGTAGTTCAGCGTCACCACGACCACGTTCTGCTCGCGGGCCAGAGTCCGGGGGTTGTAATCACTGCCCGCGCCAGTGGTAAAGCTGCCGCCGTGAATCCAGACCATCACGGGTAGGTTTTTGGCGTTGGCCGGGGCGTATATATTCAGGAACAGGCAGTCTTCTGCGCCGCGCACTATGCCCTGCGTCTGTCCAGGCAAGCTCAGGTACTGCGGGCAGGCCGCGCCGGGTTGCAGGGCCGGGCGCTCCTGAGTCCAGGCAGGCAGCGCCTGAGGCGAGCGCCAGCGCAGCGCCCCGACCGGCGGCTGAGCGTAGGGAATTCCTTCCCAGACGCTCAGACCATTGGCCATTGACCCCACCAGCGGGCCAGCAGGGGCCGTTATCCGGGTGGCCGGGTCAGGCGCAGCGGCAGGCAGCGGCGTGAGCGAGAGCTGCGCACAAGCGCTGCCCAGCAGACCTGCAATAGAAACGGCAGTCAGTTTATGAATCACCATGACATCTCCAGAAATGGGATAGAGCCGTAAGCACCAGAGTGTGTTGGTGGCTCACGGCCCGCAAGGTTAGGGGCCCAGGTTCAGACTCAGCTTAGAGCAGCGGCGCGGTTTCGGCGACCAGCTTGACTTCAATGTTGCCGCGAGTGGCGTTGGAATACGGGCAGACCTGATGGGCGATTTCCAGCAGTTCGTGGGTCTTTTCTGCGGTCTGCTCGGGAATATAGACGTGCAGTTCCACGCCCAGCACGTACTGGGTTTCGGTTTTGGCGTACAGGCTGACAAACGCTTTGGCCTGCGCCGCGCTGGTGTTCACGCTCTGGCGGCGGCCCACCTCACCCAGGGCCGAGAGGAAACAGGCCGCGTAGCCCGCTCCGAACATCTCCTCGGGGTCGGTGCCTTCACGCTCGCTGTGGGCGGGGCGGGTCTGTAGGTGCAGGCGCTGCTCACCCAGGTACACGTCGCCGTTGCGGCCACCGGTGGCAATAGAGGACGTGGTGAACAGTTTCTTCATTTCGGTCTGGGGTTGCTCGGTCTGGGTCATCTGGATTCTCCTTATTGATTGCAATTTGCAATTATAGGCGCAAAACCCAGGGCGCCGAGAAAGCGGGTCATGTCCCAACAAAGAATTAAGCCCACGACTTGTACAGCAGTGGCTTGTGCCCGCACCGTGATTTCCTGACATGCGATGCCAGCGCGTCAGCCGCCCTCACACAGAGCTGCCTCTACCACACAGAGCCGCCTCTACTGGGCGGTCCAGCCACCGTCTACCGGCAGCGCGGCTCCTGTGATGCCGCTAGCGGCCTCGCTGCACAAAAAGGCCACCACTTCACCGATCAGCGCAGTGGGCAGCAGGGTCAGGTTCGGCTGCTTGGCCGCCAGAAGGTCGCGTACTCCGGCGTCGCGGTCGCCGCCGTGCCTGGCGGCGCGTTCCTGAATCTGTGGCTCGATCAGTGGCGTTTCGGTCCAGCCCGGGCAAATGGCGTTGACGGTGATGCGGTCGGTCGCCGTTTCCAGCGCCACCACCTTGGTCAGCCCGACCAGCCCGTGCTTGGCCGCCACATAAGCCGCCTTGTGCACCGAGCCGACCAGTCCGTGTACCGAGGCGACGTTCACGATGCGGCCCCAGCCGCGCCGCCGCAGTTCCGGCACGGCGGCCTGGGTCAGCAGGAACGGGGCACGCAGGTTGATCGCCTGAACCGCGTCCCATTGTTCCAGTGGGAACGACTCGACGGGCGCGGTGTGCTGGATGCCCGCGTTGTTAACCAGAATATCCAGACCGCCAAGGTGAGCGCTCACCTGTCCGACCAGCGCCCTCGCCTCGGCGGCGTTGCTCAGGTCGGCGGGCATGAAGCGTACCCGTACCTGCCAGTCCTGACTGAGCAACGCCGCCTGCTCCTCGCCTTCTTGCACCGTACACAGGCCGTGCAGGGCAAGGTCGGCTCCCTGGCGGGCCAGGGCCTGGGCGACCGCTAGACCGATGCCCTGGGTTGAGCCGGTCACTAGCGCGGTTTTGCCTTTCAGATTCACTTCGTTCACCTCTTAGGGGTAGGGGAGAGCATGAGGCTGGATACTGGGCGAAAACGGGCGCGGAGTCGGGCCTTGAGCACCGCACAGCAGTTGTCCCTGGGCGGCGAGTCTGGAAAGTCGAACTGCGTCAAGCAGGCAGGGGCCAGATTCAGTGGCGGCGCTCCAGAATGCTGACGTAGTTGGCGACCGCCAAGCCGCCCATGTTGAACACCCCGGCCAGTTTGGCCCCCGGCACCTGAAGATCTCCGGCCTCACCGCACAGCTGCATGGCCGACAGCACGTGCATCGACACGCCGGTTGCGCCGATGGGGTGGCCCTTGGCTTTCAGGCCGCCCGACGGGTTCACGGGCAGTGCGCCGCCAGGGTACACCGTGCCGTCAAGCAGCGGGCGCTCGCCCTGGCCCGGCCCGGCCAGCCCCATCGCCTCGTAGGTGAGCAGTTCGGCAATGGTAAAGCAGTCGTGGATTTCGGCGAACGACAGGTCATGCACGTTGCAACCCGCCTGATTCAGTGCCTGCTCCCAGGCCCGGCGGGGCCCCTCGAACGAGGCGGCGTCCCGGCGCGACATCGGCAGATAGTCGTTGACCTGCGCCCTGGCCCGGAACCCCACCGCACGCGGAAACTGGTCGGCCAGCGACTCGTCGACCAGCACCAGCGCGGCGGCTCCGTCGGAAACCAGAGAGCAGTCGGTCATCCGCAGCGGCGCGGCAATCATGGGGTTCTTGTCGGACACGGTGTTGCAAAAGTCAAATCCCAGATCCTTACGCATCTGGGCATAGGGGTTGCGAACCCCATTGGCGTGGTTCTTGGCGGCGATGCGGGCCATGGTCGCGGAGTGGTCGCCGTAGCGCTCAAAGTACTGCTGCGCGATCATGCCAAAGATGCCGGGAAAGGTCAGTCCGATGGCGGCTTCTTCGCGCACGTAAGAGGCGTTGCCCAGCACGCGCGTCACCTCGGGGCCGGAAATGCCGGTCATCTTCTCCGCTCCCACAACCAGGGCGACCTTTGCGCGGCCCGCCTCAATAGCGTTGCAAGCGGCGTCAATGGCTGCGGCCCCGGAAGCGCAGGCATTCTCGACACGCGTAGCAGGCGTCCAGCGCAATTCGTCGTCGGCCTGAAGCACCAGCGAGGCACAGAAATTGTCAGGCACAAAACCGCCGTTAAGCTGGCCCAGCCAGATGCCGTCCACCTGCCCGGCGGCCAGCCCCGCGTCTTGCAGTGCGCCGCGTGCCGAGTGCGTAATCAGGGCTTCAAGGTCCAGTTCGGGGTGTTTGCCGAAAGGCAGATGTGACCAGCCAACCATGTAAGGCTTCATAAACGTCCTCCTGTGCGCCGCAATTGGGGTGAATTTACTCTAGAGCATTTTGCCTGTGGGTTCAGGGACGCTGGGGTTTCGGGGCCGCCTGCTGTCCCGGCTTCCTGTGTACTGATGTAGGGCATAAGTGTACCAGGGCTATACCGCCGCGCTCCCGTCCTGTCTGCGCCCCTGGCTGCCAGCCGCTTACCAGTCCTCGACCTCACCCGCGACATCGTTATCCTGCACTGCAACGTAGCGGCGCGTGGTATCGACCGAGGAATGCCCCAGAAAGAGCCCCACCCGTGTAAAGTCCCGTGTCGCCTGATAGAGCCGCGTGCCTGAGTGCTTTCTGGCGGCGTGGAAGCCGCGCCACTCGAACCCAGCAGCCTTGAAGGCTTTTGTGGCGCGGTAGGCGGCCTGCCCGTAATCCCAGTCAAAATAGTGACCATCCGTATCCACTGGGCTAAGGCTTTCCAGCACCTTCCTGACCCGCGCTCCCAGTGGCACCCTTCTGACCTTTCCACCTTTGCCCTGAACCACCAGGGTGCGGCCCTGAACATCGCCCTGCCGGACAGCCAGCGCTTCACTTGCGCGTAGGCCAGCGTGGGAACACAGCACAATCAGGGCCTCCAGACGTGGCCCGGCCTGAAGCAGCACAGGGTCTATTTCTTCCATATAAGGCGGGTTCTTGACGATGCCAGGCGTGGGGTCACTGGGAACGTACACATCTTCAAAGGGCTGCGCTTCAGTGGCCCCCGCCCAGCGGAGGGCGCGGTACAGTGCCCGCACGCCCGCCGTGTACTGGGCGATAGTGGCCGCCGACAGCACTCCCTGCTTGCCTTTGCCCGCCGTAGGCCTCCGTTGCAGGTGAGCCAGGTAGCGCCCACCATCCCGCTTGCCTGGGCGCAGCAGCGACATGCCGTTCTCGCTAGCCCAGGGAACGAAATCCCGCACGGCCAGCGAATAGGCGTCCAGAGTCTTGCGGCTGGTGCGTGCGCTTTTGCGAGACGACGTGGACATGTAAGCCAGCAGCACCAGCACCAGCGCTCCGGTGTCGTAAGTGGCCGCCGCCTCGACGGCCCGAACTCTTAAGCTCTGGTCGGTGAGGTCGGCAAAGCTTAGGGCAGTTTGGACAGGAACGAGTTCACCAGACATACGCTTATTTTAGAACTAAGTCTGATTAGTATGAAAACCCTCAAGAGTAAACCTCCGTTCACCTTGACTTAAATCGCCATTCATAACTGGCCCCCTTTCTTTTCCCTGCTCACCGGGGAATACTCTGGCCATCATGCCTGATCCGTATCCCCCACCAAGTTCCCTGAAAGCCCGCCTCAGTAAGTGGCTTTTACAGGAAGAAGAAACCCCGCCACAGCCCGAGGGATTTTACGAAAATGAGAGTGAGGTCAAGGCCCACGCTCACACCGAACCCTGGTGGAAGGTCATGTGCCTGACGGGGGTGGATTACTTCTCGACGCTGGGGTATCAGCCCGGCATTGCGGCGCTGGCTGCGGGGATTTTAGCCCCTATCGCCACGCTGGTGCTGGTGCTGGTCACGCTGTTCGGGGCGCTGCCCATGTACCGCCGCGTGGCCGTCGAAAGCCCGCACGGCGACGGCTCGATCAGTATGCTCGAGCGGCTGCTGTCGTACTGGCCGAGCAAGATTCTGGTTCTGATTCTGATCGGCTTCGTGGCGACTGGATTTATCATCACCATCACCCTCTCGGGTGCCGACGCGGCGGCGCACTTGGTCGAAAACCCGCTGGTGAGCGGCGTACTGAGCGGTAAACAGGTGGCGGTCACGCTCGTTATGCTGGCGCTGCTCGGCGCGGTCTTTCTCAAAGGCTTTAAGGAAGCGGTTGGGATTGCCGTGGTGCTGGTCGGCGTTTACCTGGGCCTTAGCGTGGTCGTTATTCTTAAAGGTCTGGCCGAGATCAACGCGCACCCTGAGGTGATCAGCCACTGGCGCGACATGCTGAGCACCGGCTTTCGCTCTCCCCTGGCCCTGATCGGCGCGGCGCTGCTGGTCTTTCCCAAACTGGCCCTGGGGCTTTCGGGCTTCGAGACGGGCGTGGTGGTCATGCCTCTGGTTCAGGGCGACGCCACCGATACCGAGGCCAATCCTGCTGGGCGCATTCGCAACGGCCAGAAACTGCTGACCACGGCCGCCAGCATCATGAGCGTGCTCCTGGTCACTTCGTCGCTGGTCACCACACTGCTTATTCCCCGCCACGAATTCTGGGCCGGAACCAGCGTGACGCATGAGGTCAATTCGTCGGACTTGCAAGCTGGCCGGGCCACCGTGAACGTGCCACTGGACAATCCGAACACCCCACGCGACGTCTATACCCTGCACATTCCAGCGGCTCAGAGGGGAACTTACACCTTGCAGGCGGATACGGTGGGCGGCCAGATGCCGATTAACGTCACGGTGACGCCGCAAGGCCCGACCACCAAAGTTTATGTGGAGACCCCGGCAGGCAAAGCCAACGGACGCGCCCTGGCTTACCTGGCGCACGAGCGGCTGGGCGGGGCGTTCGGCACGGCGTATGACATCTCGACCATCTTGATTCTCTGGTTCGCGGGGGCCTCGGCCATGGCCGGACTGCTTAATATCGTGCCGCGCTTTTTGCCGCGTTACGGCATGGCCCCCGACTGGAGCCGCGCCCACCGCCCGCTGGTGCTGCTGTATGTGGTGATCGCCTTTACGGTCACGCTGGTCTTTAAGGCCAATGTAGACGCGCAGGCCGCCGCCTACGCCACGGGCGTGCTCGCCATGATGACCAGCGCCGCTGTCGCCGTGACCCTGATTTCACTGCGGCGCAAGCACCGGGCCGAGGCCATCATGTTCGGCATCATCAGCGCCATCTTTATTTACACCAGCGCCGTCACGGTTCTTAGCGATCCCAAGGGCCTCTATATCGCTCTGGTGTTTATTGCTCTGGTGCTGAGCGTCGGGGTGACTTCGCGGGCCTCGCGCTCGTTCGAGTTGCGCGTCAGCAGCGTAGAGTTCGACGAATCGGCCAAAACCCTCCTGCGTCATTTTCCGGTGCGGCCTATTCGTCTGGTGTCGCATCACCCGGGCCGCACCACCATTGATGAGTACAGCAAGCAGGAAATGGGCGTGCGCCAGATGGTTCACCTGCCCGCCGACGAACCCTTTATCTTCCTGGAAATCGAACTGGACGACGCCAGTGAATTTACCGACGTGGTCGAAGTTTCCGGCTTGATGGTCGGCCCGTACAGTATTCTCAAGGCGCGTGGTTCCAGCATTCCCAACACCATCGCCGCCGTGATGCTCAATTTGCGCGGCGACGGTGTGCCCCCGCAGGTCTACATGCGCTGGACCGAAGAAGACCCCATTCATCTGCTGATGGACTTCCTGATTGGCGGGCGCGGAGACGTGCCGCCGATTACCCGCGAGATTCTGCGCCGAGCCGAGCCGGACCGGGCCCGTCGCCCTATCGTTCACGTCGGCGGCTAAATTCCTGGGGCGCAAGCAGACAACTGAATCACGCAGACACTTGAACCATGCAGACACTAGACGGCGGGGACATTCCATTTGAACGGAGTGTCCCCGCCTGTTTAACTGGGACGCTGCGGGTTGGCGCTCAAGGTTCATCCGCTGTCCATCCGCGCAGGTCACGCCCTCCCCTCTTTGCGAACTGCTCACCCTTCTAACGTCCGGATCAGTCCGGAGGGGCGACTTTTCCCAGTACCAGATCGGCGGCTTTTTCGGCAATCATGACTGTCGGGGCCTGGGTGTTGGAACTGATCAGCCGGGGCATCACCGAGGAGTCGCAGATTCGCAGGCCGCGCAGGCCGTGAACCCGCAGTTGCGGATCGACCACGGCCATCTGGCCCGCGCCCATGGCACAGGTGCCGACCAGATGGCTGGCCGAGCGCCCCAGCCCGCGCACATAGTTTTCCCGCCCCGAGCGCAGGCTCAGGTCGTGCCCTTCACTGAGCACCCTGGTGCCGTACCGCGCCAGGGCAGGCTGCGAAACGATATCGAGACACTGTTCGAGGGCCTGCACATTCATTTCCAGATCCAGCGGGTCGGCCAGATAGTTGGGATCAACCTGGAGCGAATCTAGCGGGTCGGCAGAAATCAGGCTGAGCCGTCCACGGCTGCGCGGGCGCGAAAAGTTGGTGTCGAACTTGCAACCGTAGCCCGGCGGCACCAGGGAACCGGCGCTCTGGCCGTCGAGGGCTGGTAGAAAGTGGTGTTGCAGGTCAGGCTGCGTGGGTCGGCGCCCAGAGTAGGAAAAGCCGCCGACTTCCACCCCGGTAGAAGACGCCGGGCCAGAATGCCGCAGCAGGTAGTCGAGGCCCACCCGCAGCGTGTCGCGCCGGAGCCGCCTGTATTGATCGATGCCCAGGCGCTGCCCCACCTGACACACCACATGAACCGCGTAATGGTCATGCAGATTCTGACCGACGCCCGGCAAGTCTACTTTTGGCACGACTCCGTGCGCCCGAAGGTCGGCTGGGTCGCCGATGCCCGAAAGCATCAGCAGGCGGGGAGAACCGAGGCCCCCCGCCGTCACCAGCACCTCGCGGCTGGCAAAGAACTGCTCGCGCTGTCCGCCCGCGTTCAGAACCTCGACCCCGTAGACCTGATCGCCCGCCAGCAGCAACCGGGTCAGTCGGCGGCCCGTTCTGAGCGTCAGGTTAGGCCGCTGAAGCGCCGGGCGCAGGTAGCCCGAGGCGGTACTCCAGCGCTTGCCCCGGTAAGTCGTCGTCTGATAGGGGCCGACCCCGTACTGCGTAGCCCCGTTAAAGTCGTCACTGTAGGGCAGGCCGTGCTGCTGCGCCGCCTCGATCCAGGCGGCACTCAGGGGATTGAGCGTCGCCGGATCCGAAACTTTGAGTGGACCAGTTTGCCCATGCCACGGCGGGCCGAGCCGTGCATTGCCCTCCGAACGAAGAAAATACGGCTGCACGTCTTTGAAGCTCCAGCCGACACAGCCGTATTCGCTGGCCCACTCGTCGTAGTCGCCGGGCTGCCCACGCGTGAATACCTGGGCATTGACCGATCCCCCGCCCCCGATGACCCGCCCCTGCGCCAGTGGAATCCGGCGCCCATAACAGTGCCGCTGCGGGGTCGTGGCAAAGCGCCAATCGTAGCGTCCCAGCAAAAAGCCGTAGCCGGGCGGCAGATGGATCATAGGGTTGGAGTCCGGCGGCCCGGCTTCCAGCAGCAGCACCCGCACATCGCGCTCTACCGTCAGGCGGTTGGCCAGGACGCAGCCTGCTGTGCCCCCGCCAGCGATGATGTAGTCGAAATTGTGCTGATCCATATTTTCCCCAGAGAACGACCCGATGAGATACCATCAGTACTTACCTTCTTTTCACTGGTTGACCGGCGAAGACCACCTGGCGGCGTCCGGTTCACCATGCTGTGCCGGTTCACTATAAAGAGGTGCTCCCGGAGTAACGGTAAGGTTGACCGTCTGTGTGACGCCAAAAGGGCTGAGGCAAATCGCAGAGAAAGAGCAGTTCTCCAAATTACGGGCACGTCGGAACAACACCGCCGCCCCCTTCATTCTACGTCCTACTCTTTCTTTTTCACTCGTTCCACTCGGCAAAAAGAGGGTCAAAAGAGCACCATCTTTTTGCAAAATGCTCTAAGAATGCCACTCTTTCGCTCCTCGGGCATAGGATAGAAAACGACATGGAATGGTGGGAAAAGAGCGTCGTCTATCAAGTCTACCTGCCAAACGGTGTAGGCGACCCTGCGCGTCGTGACGGCCAAGTTCGATTATCTCGGCGCACTGGGCGTAGACGTGCTGCGGCTCTCCCCGGTCTATCAGTCGCCCAACGACGATACTTACGACATCAGCGACGATCTGGTTAAAACTCGACTTTCCGGACGGGATGGGCCATCCTGGACACTACCCCGGACACTCCCCGATTGCCGGGAACCACTTTCTTTTCAAGCGCAAGGAGCACACTATGACCGAGCTTCAGACTGACGTAATCGTGGTGGGTGCAGGACTGGCCGGGCTGGTGGCCGCCGCTGAACTGGCCGACGCCGGAAAACGGGTGCTGATCCTCGACCAGGAAGGCGAACAGAATCTGGGTGGGCAAGCCTTCTGGTCGCTGGGCGGACTGTTTTTTGTGGATAGCCCGGAGCAGCGCCGCCTCCAGATAACAGACTCGCTGGAACTGGCCTGGCGTGACTGGATGACGGCGGCGGCCTTTGACCGCCCCGAGGACTACTGGCCCCGAAAGTGGGCCGAAGCCTATCTGGAATTCGCGGCGGGCGAGAAACGCGAGTGGCTGCGCCAACAAGGGATGCGCTGGTTTCCGGCGGTGGGCTGGGCCGAGCGCGGCGGGGCCGGGGCCAGTCTGGCGGGCAACAGCGTCCCGAGGTTTCACCTCACCTGGGGCACTGGGCCTGGCGTCCTGGAGCCGTTCGTGCGGCGGGTGCGCGAGCATAAGCAGGCCGGGCGAATCGGCTTACTGTTTCGCCACCGGGTACGCGGGCTGCAAGTGGTGGGCGGCGCAGTAACGGGTGTGTACGGCGATAGGCTGGAACCCTCGGCGGTCGAGCGGGGAGAAAGCAGTTCGCGGGTGGTCGTGGGCGACTTCGACCTGAGCGCCCAGGCCGTGCTGGTGACTTCCGGCGGAATCGGCGGCAACCATGAACTGGTGCGGCGTTACTGGCCGACCGAGCGCCTCGGCCCCGCGCCCAGGCATCTGCTGAGCGGAGTGCCCAAACATGTCGACGGGCTGTTGCAGCAGCAACTGGTCGCGCAGGGTGCGAGCCTGATCAACCCCGACCGCATGTGGCACTACACCGAGGGCCTACACAACTGGAACCCCATCTGGCCAGGCCACGCCATTCGGGTGCTGCCTGGCCCCAGCAGCCTGTGGCTGGATCCGAGCGGCAGGCGGCTGCCTTTTCCGCACATTCCGGGTGCTAGCAGCTACGACACGCTGGGGCACATCACCACCAACGGGTACCCCTACACCTGGTTTTTGCTTAACCGTTCCATCATCAAAAAAGAATTCAGCCTCTCTGGAAGCGAGCAAAATCCGGATATCACGGGGCGGGACATCGGCCTCACACTCAAGCGCGGCGGCAAAAACGTGCAGGCCCCGGTGCAGGCGTTTATGGACCGGGGCCAGGACTTCGTGGTGCGCGGCACGCTAGCCGAACTGGTCCGGGGGATGAATGAGCTAGTGGGCAGCGACCTCCTGGAGTACGCCGTGGTCGAACGCGAGGTGCGCGACCGGGATTTACAGCTGGCGAACGCCGCAGGCAAGGACCCGCAGCTGGCTATCGTGCGCGGCGCACGGCAACTGCTTAGTGAACGCCTAACCCGCGTCGCTAAACCCGCTCCAATCCTCGACCCACAAAACGGCCCGCTCATCGCGGTGCGCATGAATATCATGACGCGCAAGTCGCTGGGTGGCCTGGAGACCGACCTTCAGGGGCGCGTGCTGGGTGAAAGTGGGCAACCCATCCCCGGCCTGTACGCCGCCGGAGAAGTGGCGGGCTTCGGCGGCGGCGGGTACCACGGCTACCGCGCCCTGGAAGGCACTTTCCTGGGTGGCTGCCTGTTCGGGGGGCGCACGGTGGGGCAAGCTATCGCAGCGGCGCTTTAGAGCACTTTGCATAGACAGGCCACGCTCGGATTGAATCTGAAACCACCAGATTCAATTCGGCAGTCCGTATAGCCCTCCACTACGGCCTACGTGTTTACCCCTCAGTCAATTTCCTTGGTGTGCCACACCCAGTCCTTGACCTCGGGCAGGTCGTCGCCGTGCTCACGGATGTAGCGGTGGTGTTCGCTCAGTTTCTGGGTGAGGCGCTCGGTGAAGTCGTTTGCACGTTCCTGCAATTGTGGCAGGCGGCGTACCGCGTCCAGGGCCAGGTGATAGCGGTCAATCTCGTTGCACACCGTCATGTCAAACGGCGTGGTCGTGGTGCCTTCTTCCTTGTAGCCGCGCACATGCAGATTGTCGTGGTTCGGGCGGCGGTAGGCCAGGCGGTGAATCAGCCACGGGTAGCCGTGATAGGCAAAGATAATCGGCTTGTCGGCGGTAAACAGCGCCGCGTAGTCCTCGTCGCTCAGGGCGTGGGGGTGCTCGCCGGGGCTTTGCAACGTCATCAGGTCAACCACGTTCACCACTCGGATATTCAGTTCCGGGAAGCTCCCGCGCAGCAGGTCGCAGGCGGCGATGGTTTCCATGGTCGGCACGTCTCCGGCGCAGGCCATAACCACGTCCGGCTCGCCTTCACAACTGGCAAACTTCCAGATGCTTGCGCCTCGGGCGCAGTGCTCAGCAGCCTCATCTACCGTAAGCCACTGCGGCGCGGGTTGCTTGCCCGCCACAATCACATTCACGTATTGGCGGCTGCGCAGGCAGTGGTCGACCACCGAGAGCAGCGTGTTGGCGTCGGGTGGCAGGTAGACTCGCACCACTTCGGCCTTCTTGTTCACCACATGGTCAATAAAACCGGGATCTTGATGAGAAAACCCGTTGTGATCTTGGCGCCACACATGCGAGGTCAGCAGATACGTCAAAGAGGCGATAGGCTGACGCCACGCAATCCGGTTGGTGGTCTTGAGCCACTTGGCGTGCTGGTTAAACATCGAATCGATGATGTGAATAAACGCCTCGTAGCACGAGAGCAGGCCATGCCGCCCGGTCAGCAGGTAGCCTTCGAGCCAGCCTTCGAGCATCTGTTCGCTGAGCACTTCCATGACCCGGCCATCAGGCGTGAGGTGCTCGTCGGTGGGTTTTTCCTCGTCCAGCCAGACCTTGCCAGTTACGTCGTACACCGCCCCCAGCCGGTTGGATTCGGTTTCATCGGGGCCAAACAGCCGGAAGTTCTCGGGGTTGTCTTTGATGATGTCGCGCAGAAACTGCCCCAGCACCCGGGTGGCCTCAGCCATCTTCTCGCCGGGGGCCGCCACGTCGACCGCGTAGCTGCGAAAGTCAGGCAGGTTAAGGTCTTGCAGCACGGCCCCGCCGTTGGCGACTGGATTGGCCGACATCCGCTTTGTGCCTTGCGGCGCCAGGGCCGCCAACTCGGGCTTCAGGCGGCCCGATGTGTCGAACAGTTCCTCGGGATGATAGCCGCGCAGCCAGTCTTCCAGCATCTTCAGGTGCTCGGGGTGGTCACGCAGCCCGTCCAGCGGAACCTGATGCGCCCGCCAGGTGTTCTCGACAGGCTTGCCGTCCACCACTTTCGGCCCTGTCCAGCCTTTGGGGGTTCGCAGCACAATCATGGGCCACACTGGGCGGGTGGTCTGGCCGTCTTCCCGCGCCGCTTTCTGAATCGCCTGGATGTCGGCCAGCACCTGCTCTAACGTCTGCGCCATCAGCGGGTGAAGCTGCGCGGGATCGTCGCCCTCCACGAAGTACGGCTGATACCCGTAGCCGCGCAGCAGGCTTTCTAATTCAGCGTGCGGCAGCCGCGCCAGGACTGCTGGATTGGCAATCTTGTACCCGTTGAGATGCAAAATCGGCAGCACCGCGCCGTCGCGCCGCGGGTTCAGGAACTTGTTGCTGTGCCAGCTGGCCGCCAGGGTGCCGGTTTCGGCCTCACCGTCACCGATGACACAGGCCACCAGCAACTCAGGATGATCAAACGCCGCCCCGAACGCGTGCGCGAGGCTGTAGCCCAGTTCGCCGCCCTCGTGAATGGAGCCGGGCACCTCGGGGGCCACGTGGCTGGGAATCCCGCCGGGAAAGCTAAACTGCTTAAAGAGCCGCTGCATCCCGGTTTCGTCCTGGCTGACCTCGGGGTACAGTTCCGAGTAGGTGCCTTCCAGGTAGGTGTTCGCCACGATACCGGGGCCGCCGTGTCCTGGCCCCGTGATAAACAGGGCGCTCAGGTCGTGCCCCCTGATCAGCCGGTTCAGGTGAGCGTAGATGAAATTCAGCCCCGGTGTGGTGCCCCAGTGCCCTAGCAGGCGCGGTTTGACGTCACTCAGCGTCAGCGGGCGGCGCAGCAGGGGGTTGTCCAGCAGGTAAATCTGACCTACCGACAGGTAGTTTGCCGCACGCCAGTAGGCGTCCAGCAGGCGTTGCTCCTCGGGCGGGAAGGAGATGGGCGAAAGTGCTCTGGCTGGAGTCTGGCTTACTGGAGTCTGGGGTGCTGGGCTGTGGGTCACCGGAGTCTGGGTCACTGGGTCTCACCTCTGGCCCCGACTGTAAAAGGCGATAGTCAGCTCCGTATGGTCAGCCCGCCCCAAAGGCCCGACCTGCCCAGAGGCCCGAGCTGCCGTAGTCTCTATAGGCGCGTGCGCACCTCCCACAGTTCGGGAAACAGTACGGTGCTCAGCACCTGGCGCAGATAGTTCGCCCCACTGGTGCCCCCCGAGCCACGCTTGAACCCGATGACGCGCTCCACAGTGGTCAGGTGATTGAAGCGCCAGCGCCGAAAATTATCTTCCACATCCACCAGTTTCTCGGCCAGTTCGTACAGGTCCCAGTAGGTCGCCGGGTCGCCGTAAACCTGTAGCCAGGCCGCCAAAACCGCCTCGTTCACCTCATAGTTGTGTGAGAAGTCACGGTTAAGCACTTCAGGCGGCACAGCCAGGCCACGCGCCGCAAGGAGGCGCAGCGTCAGGTCGTAGACACTGGGGGCGTGCATGGCGTCGTCGAGCGGGCCGTGCAAGTCGGGCCGGTGCTCATGGGGGTGTAACAGCACAGGGTTACGGTTGCCGAGCAAAAACTCCACCATCCGGTAGCCCTGTGACTGAAACCCCGAGGCGTGCCCGAAAGCCCAGCGGAACTGAAGATAGTCGGTGGGAGTCATGGTTTTTAAGACTTCCCAGGCGTCGGTCATCTGTTCTTGCGCCCGCACCACCCGCGTCAGCAGCTTGAGGGGCGCGTCAGTGATGCCCTGCTCCAGCAGCGACATGGCCGCCTGCAACTCACGCACAATCAGCCCCAGCCACACCTCCGAGACGTGGTGGACGGCAATAAACAGATGTTCATCGTGGGCCTCGGTCAGAGGCTGGTGGGCCCCTTTGAGTTCATCCAGATGCAGGTAGTCGCCGTAGCTGAGGCTCTGACGAAAGTCGCCGTAAGCCTCCTGCGCAGAATCGGCCCGCTTTTCAGGCCCGGGTTGTCTGCTCATGTGGCCCCGCCTCCAGTACGGCGCGGATGCCCTCTACGGCCCGGCCTACGTCGGCGTGCGAGTGGTACAGCGGCGTAAATCCGAAGCGCAGGATGTCCGGTGTGCGGAAATCTCCGACAATGCCGCGTTCGATAAGGGTTTTCATCACCTCTTGCGCCTGCGGGTGGCGGTAGCTGACCTGTGAGCCGCGCTGCTCGGGCTCCCGGGGCGTCACCAGTTCAAGCGGATACTGGCCGGTCAGTGGTTCCATCAGAGCGATAAAAGTGTCGGTCAACGACAGCGATTTGGCGCGGAGTTGCCCCATATCCACATCGGCGAACACGTCGAGCGCCGTATCCAGCGCACTGAGGCCCACCACTTGCGGCGTGCCTACCACATAGCGCCGCGCACCGGGGGCCGGGACATACTCGCGGGCCATTTCAAAGGGGTCGGCGTGGCCCATCCAGCCGCTCAAAAAGGAGGGGGCCGCGTCATGATGCCGCTGCGCCACAAACAAAAAAGCGGGCGCACCGGGGCCACCGTTCAGGAACTTATAGCCGCAGCCAATGGCAAAGTCGGCGTGACAGCCGTTCAGGTCAACCGCGAAAGCTCCCGCCGAGTGTGCCAGATCCCAGACTGTCAGGATGCCCTGCGCCTGCGCCTGCGCCGTTATTTGGCCCATATCCAGCTTGCGCCCGGTGCGGTAGTCCACCTCAGTGAGCAGCAGCACCCCCACTTCGGGTGTCAGGTGTTGTTCGGGATGGGCCGCAATTTCGTCGGCTGGGACGCGGCGAATCTCTAGCGTGCCGCCCAGCAGGGCATTAAGACCCTGGGTCACGTACAGGTCGGTGGGGAAGTTTTCGGCGTCGGTCAGCAAAACAGGGCGCTGGGCGTTCATCCTGACCGCCGCCGCCAGCACCTTGAAAGTGTTGACGCTGGTGCTGTCGCCTACCGCTACCTCATCGGGCCGCGCTCCAATCAGGCGGGCAATTTTGACGGACACGCGGTCAGGCAGGGCCATCCAGTCCTGCGCGGCCTCAGCATTGCGCGTCCACGAACGAATCAGGTGCTGCGCCCACTCTCCGGTCACCACTTCGTGCAGGCGAGCGGGGACCGCTTTAGGCATCGCGCCCAGGCTGTTGCCATCCAGATAGATGGTATCGGCGGGCAGTTCAAAAGCTTCACGCTTGTGCGCCAGAGGGTCGGCGGCATCAAGTTGGCTTAAATCGGGAATGGTCATGGGAATACCTCGGGGGGGGTTAGAGGGCTGAGCACTGGAGGCAAAAGTCACTGGGGAAAGCGCCTTTCAATTATACGAGTAGCCTAATCATAGAGACAGCTGAGTCAGCCAGAGCAACTCGTCGGGGCCATCGAAATGGTGACGCTCCAGCAACGGCTGAATGCTGGTCGCCACACCCGCCCAGACCTGCGTAAGGTGAGCACTCTGGGTATGAAAAGCGTCGGATTCCAGCGCCCCGACCGCCACCACAAAGGGCGCGGAGGTCGTCGGCTGGTGCCCCACCGGACTCAGCTCCAGGGCCTGGCTTTCGGTGAGGCGCAGGTTGGGTTGCAGTTCGGTCAGCCGCAGGGGCCGCAGGTCGTACAGGCCGCTGATGCCGATGCCGCGCACGATTTCAGGGGCAGGCAGGCCCTCGGCGGGCCAGTCGGCGCAGTGAATCATGGCCGTGAGGTGGCCGCCCGCCGAGTGACCGGCCACCACCAGGGCGCCGTACCTCTGAGAGACAAACGACGCCGCCTGCCGCGCCTGGCGCACAATCTGCTTTAGACTCACGCTGGGCACGAGGTCGTAACTCATGACGGCCACGCGGTAGCCCGCCTCCACGACTGGCGGGGCCAGATATGAAAACGAATCCTTGTAAAACGCCATCCAGTACCCGCCGTGAATCCAGAGTACAGTGCCCAGCGGCGTGCCTAACGGCTCAAACACGTCTAGCCGCTCATGTTCGCCGGGGCCGTACGCCAGCTCCTGTGGCGGGTACTGCTCACGCACGGCGGCGCTGCGCGTTCCCCAGCTGCCGAAGAAGTCACTGGCGTTCGGCACGCGCTGAGAAGGCATGTATTCGGTGTTGATGGCGGAATCAAAGAGGTCAGTCATACACTCAGATACTCCCACGCTGCTTTGTCGGCTTCGAGTTGCCCGCTCTTTCCTTCCCAGACGACGCGCCCGCGTTCCAAGATGGTGTGTCCGTCGGCCAAAGTCATCAGGCGGCGCACATATTTGTCAATAACAAGGATGCTCTGCCCATTTTCACGAAGGAGAGTCAGGCAGCGCCAGACTTCCTCGCGCATGAGAGGAGCTAGGCCCTCGGTGGCTTCGTCCAGAATAAGGAGTTTAGGGTTGGTGACCAGTGCCCGGCCAATGGCAAGCATCTGCTGCTCACCGCCAGAAAGTTGTTGCCCGCCGTGGTGTCGGCGCTCTAGCAGGCGCGGAAACAGCTCGTACACGCGCCCCGGCGTCCAAGCGTTGCCGTGCCGTTTCAGGTGAAAAGCGATGAGGTGTTCTTCCACACTGAGGTTTGGAAAGACTTGCCGCCCTTCTGGGACGACAGCAATCCCCCGCGCCACTACCGCTTCGGGCGAGAGCTTGGTGATGTCCTGCCCTTCAAACAGGATGCGCCCCCCTGTGGCGGTGTTGAGGCCTATGAGCGTCCGGACAGTAGTGGTTTTGCCCATGCCGTTGCGACCAAGGAGCGCATGTGTTTGCCCCGCGCCGACGCTGAGTGTGACGCCGTGAAGCACTTTGGCGCTGCCGTAACCGCCGTGCAGGTCAGTAACTTCAAGCAGCATGATCGTCACCCAAGTAGGCCCGCTGCACTTCGGGGTCGTTTTTAATGGCTTCGGGCGTCCCACTGGCGATAATTTGCCCGTATACCAGCACACTGACTTCATTTGCCAGCGAGAACACTGCGTCCATGTCATGCTCGATCAGCAGCACGGCGCGGATTCCGGCAATGCGGCGAATCAAGTCTACCATGCGGACACTTTCCTCGTGCCCGAGCCCCGCCATCGGTTCGTCCATCAACAGAAACTTTGGGTTACTCGCAAGGGCCAAAGCCACATCCAATTGCTTGCGTTCCCCGTGCGACAAATCAGAGGCAGGCGCGTTTAGGCGCGAGGTCAGGCCCACTTCCTCAGCAATTTCAGCGGCTTGACGGTATAAAGCCCTTTCACCCGTGACAGGTTGCCAGAATCGCATGGACGTTCCACTGCGCCCTTGAACGCTCAGGGCCAGGTTGCGCCACACCGTCCACTCCGGGTAAATACTTGTGATTTGGTAAGTGCGCGATAACCCCCGCGCCACCCGCCCCGGCATGTCCACGCGGCTCACATCCTGCCCGCTCAATAGCACCCGCCCAGACGACGGCGGCAACGCCCCAGATAGTAGGTTGACCAGGGTGGTCTTTCCTGCCCCGTTGGGGCCGATCAGCGCGTGAACGCCCTTCCCCTCGACGCGCAGATTCACGTTCTGGGTGGCGGCCAAAGCGCCGAAGTTCTTACAGAGATTCTCAGCCACAAGTGCGGATTGAGATTGAATGCCCGCCACCTTAAACACTTTCCTTTTTGCTCTCTCTCCACGCGGAGAAGGAAAAAATCCCGCAGGGCCGGGGAGGTGCAGAGGCGTGTGACCAGCTAAATCGCGCCAGAGGCCTATAAAACTCGCAGTAACTCACTCTACCACCTCTTTTTTCTTGCGCCCGAACAGGGTTCCCAGACTTCCCAATCCTTTGGGTGCGAACAGCATGACGCCCAGCAGAATCAGGCCCACGAACAGCGGCCAGCGTTCTGTGACTTCGCCCAAGTATTCTTCTAGGCCAAGGAGTACCGCCGTGCCGAGCAAGCCCGCCCAGAAGGTGCCGACGCCGCCTAGAATGACCATCATCATGAACTGGCCCGACTGTTGCCACGACAGCAAACTGGGATTCGTGAAGCCGCTGATTTGCGTCATTAGCACGCCCGCGAGGCCCGCCAGTGCGCCGCCAATCACAAAATTGACCAGTTGATACCGCCGCACCGGATACCCCAGCGCCGCCGTGCGCGTCTCGTTGTCGCGGGCAGCCTGTACTACCTCGCCAAAACGGCTGTGCACCACGCGCCAGATGACGAACAAGCCCAGTGTGAGCGCGGTCAGTGCCGTGTAGTACATGGCCCGGTCATCGCCCAGCGTCAAGTCACCCCACAGCGCGGCGCGGCTGATGCGAAGGCCATCTTCCCCGCCTAGCGAATCGGACGATACCGCCAAGTAGTACAACATCTGCGCCAGCGCCAGCGTAATCATGATGAAGTACACCCCCCGCGTGCGAAGTGCGGCCCAGCCGAACACGAAGGCCAGTAGCGCCGCCACGCCTGTTCCAACCAGCAGTTGCGCGGGCAGCCCCGCACCCTTTCCGGCCAGCAAAGCCGCCGTATACGCCCCCGCCCCAAAGTACGCCGCGTGGCCGAAACTGACCAACCCGCCGTACCCCAAAATAAGATTCAGCGCACTGGCTGCTAGCGCCACCACCAGCACCCGCGACGCAAACGAGATGTAATACTCCTGCCCCATTGCGGTGAGAATGAATGGCAGCGCGAGGCCGAGCGCAAGGAGAAGGAAGGGAAGAAGGCGCTTCATGGAGCGCGCCACTGGGAGAGGGGAGGCGCCGCGCCAGCGGCTGAGGGGTGAGGGAGCGTGTGACCATCCTTACCGCAATTTCTCCCTATCCTTACACACCATAGACCATAGACCATAGCCCCTTTCATCCCGTCCCCCGCGCTGGGAATAGCCCGCGTGGCTTAAAGAACAGCACGGCGGCCATCAGCACATAAATGGCAATGCTCGCCAGCGCTGGGCCGAAGCTTCCGGCAAGTTGCGGGTTAAACAGAGCGGTGAGCCAAGTGGGCAGAAAAGCGCGTCCAGCGGTGTCGAGAATGCCCACCAGCAGCGAGCCGATAAACGCGCCTTTGATGCTGCCGATCCCGCCGATGACAACCACCACGAAGGCCAGAATCAGGATGTTTTCGCCCATGCCGACTTGTACCGACAGCAGCGGCCCCAGCAAAGCCCCAGCGAGGGCGCACAGGCCAGCGCCGAGGGCAAAAATCAAGGTGTACAGCGGGCCAATTTTCACGCCCATAGCGCGGGTCATCTCGCGGTTGCTGGCTCCGGCGCGCAGCCACATGCCCACGCGGGTTTTGTTGACCAAGTAGTACAGGCCCGCCCCCACGCCTAGCCCCGCCGCGATGATAAATAGGCGGTAGGCACTGTACTTAAACCCCGGCAATTGCACAGGCTGCGACAGGCTTTCGGGCGCACTCAGCGCAATGGGCTGCGCCCCCCAGATCATGCGCACGACCTCATTGGCAATCAGCATCAGCGCAAAGGTGGACAGCACTTGCGTTAAGTGAGTGCGGGCGTACAGGCGGCGAATAATCGTGACTTCCAGCAGTCCGCCAATCAGCATAGTGCCTAAAATGGCCAGCACCACCGCTGGAAAAAACCCGACGTGCGGCGCAAACGTGGCGGTCAGGTACGCGCCGATCATATAAAGCGAACCGTGCGCCAGGTTAATCAAGTCCATCACGCCGAAAATGAGCGTCAGGCCCGCCGCCAACAAAAACAGCATCAAGCTGAACTGCACGCCGTTCAGAAGTTGTTCAAGAATAAGGTCAAGAGGCATGAAGGATGATTTCTCCTGCGCTGAGAGGGCTGGATTGAGTGATGGGCGGCTCTAAGTGCGGCTAAGTGACCGTGTAGGGATAACCCAAACACCAGCCTATCCCTACACTCACACTGGCCCTACACTCACACTGGGCCGCACCTTTTCCCATACTGGCTTCGCTCGGTTGGTCTTTACGCAAACTTGGTGGTACCTAGCCGTTAGACGCCGCCCCAGCGGCCTACTTCATCTTGCGGTCCTTGGCGTAGGCGTCTTCGTGGTTACTAAACACCTTGCCGACGAGGCGGTTTTGAATGCTGCCGCCGACTTTGGCGACTTGGCGCAGGTAAATGTCCTGAACCGGGTAGTGGTTTTTGTTGAACTTAAACGCGCCGTGCGTGCTGATAAAACTGGTGTTCTCTAGCGCTTTTCGCAGGGCCGCGCCGTCGCTCAGGTTGCCTTTCACATCCTTGACGGCTTCGCTCATGAGCAGCGCGGCGTCGTAGCCTTGCGCGGCGTACAGGCTGGGATTGCGCCCGTAAGTGGCTTTGAAGTCGGCCACAAATTTGGCGTTGGTGGGGTTGCTCAGCTCCATAGCCCACTGGCTCGTGTTGAAAATGCCGACCATGTTGGGGCCAACGGCTTTAATCACGTCCGCGTCGGCGCTGAAACCGGGTAGGAAGAGGGGGATTTCCTTGAGTAGCCCCGCTTCGGCGTACTGCTTAATAAAGTTGATGCCGCTCCCGCCGGGTTGGAAGGTGTACACGGCCTTGGGACGAGCGGCGCGAATCTGCGCGATTTCGGCGGCAAAGTCCAGTTGGTTGACTTTGGTGTACACTTCGGCCGTAATTTTGCCCTTGAAGAAGCGCTTAAAGCCAGTCAGGGCGTCTTTCCCAGCGGGATAATTCGGTGCGAGGATGTACACGTCGCTAAATTTGCGGCTGTTGACATATTTACCCATCGCTTCGTGCAAGTTGTCGTTTTGCCACGCTACGTTGTAAAAGTACGCATTGCACCCGCTTCCCGCGTACTGGCTGGGGCCAGCGTTCAGGCTGATGTACGGCGTTTTGCTGTCAAAAACTGTGTCTCCAACGGCCAGCAGCAAGTTACTGAAGATGATCCCGGTCAGGAAGTCCACCTTGTCGCGCTTAATGGCCTTATCTACCGCTTGGCGGGCGGTGTCGGCATCCTGCTTGTCGTCGCTGAAGCTGATTTCCACGGGCAAGCCGCCAAGTTTGTTCCCAAGGTGCTTAAGCGCGAGGTTAAACCCGTCGCGGGCATCCACGCCTAAGCCAGAGCCGGGGCCGGAGAGGGTGCTGACAAAGCCGACTTTCACGGCATTTTGCGCGAGGGCCGAAGCCGAAAGAAGGACGGTCAGGGCGGCTAATTTCATGAAATTATGCATCTGGATTCTCCTTTGGAGTGGGGTACTTAGTCAGGCTGTTTAATCGGGGATGACGGCGGTACCTTCAATCTCGATCTTGGCGCGGCCTTCCATCAGTGCCGACACGGCAATCACGCTCATGGTGGGAAAATTGCGTCCCATTACCTCGCGGTAAGCGGCCCCGATTTCCTTCTGGTGGCTCAAATACGCTTCCCGATCTGTGATGAACCACGTCAGGCGCACGATGTGGCTGGCGTCGCCGCCCGCTTCCCTCACCACGTCCAACACGTTTTGTAGGGCTTGGCGCGTTTGTAATACAAAATCATCAGTTTCAAACTGCTGTTGGGCATTCCAACCGATCATTCCCGCCGTAAAAACCAACGTGCCCTTCGCGGCAATTCCATTAGCGAACCCTCTAGCTCTAGCCCAGTCGGGCGGATGAAGAACCTGAAACGAAGAAACAGCAGTCATGCCAACTCCTTAAATGTGGTGGGGGGAAATACTTTCATCTCGTTTTGGGGCTGTGAGCTATGGGCTGCAAGAGGTGGGGGAATGTCTTTCGAGGCTGGCCACACGACTTTCACCCTTTCTTATGGCTCACAGCTAAATCCTTATGCGCCTTCTACTGCGCCGGGAGGCAAGAAATTAACGTCGTGGGCGGCGCTTCGCTTCGCTACTTCGTCAGGGTCGGCCAGGTCGTGCAACTGGTCGAATAGGGCCTTGAGGTTTCCAGCGGGGCTAACCCAGAACAGGGCGCGGGCAGGTTTATCGGTCTTGTTGTAGTAGCCGTGCGCCAATCCTCTGGGCATACGCACAAGATCACCGGGTTCGGCGTGCGCCCAGTTCCCATCTAGGTACAGGTCAAAACGGCCTTCTAGCACATAAATAAACTCGTCTTGGGTGGTGTGAATGTGGGGCGGCACGAAGGTTCCGGCGGGGTCATAGGTTTCAAAGCTGAAACTGCTGTCGCACTCGGATTTCAGGTGGTAGGTGTGGCCCAGAATGCGCCACTCGCTGCCCGTAGTGCTGGTGCCTGCCTTGGTAATGCCTGCGGGTAAATCTGTCATGTTGGTCTCCTTTTTTGGCTATGAAACATGGGCTATGAGGTCTGGGGGGCCTAAGCATAAGCGTGAGCTTGGTTGTTCCTCATGGCTTACAGCTTTTGCGCCGTTGCCGCCACTTTCGCCGTGTGCTGGGCAATCAGTTCCTTGGCGGCGTTGGGATCGCCTAACCAAGGGAACAGGTTCTTAGGGCGGTTAAACGAGTTAGCGAAGAGAGCAGCAAGGCTGGGGACGCTTTGCGCTGCACCTAGGAAGTTCAAGACGTGTTCGGGCGGTGGGGCGAGCATGGCATTCGTCCACATGCAGGTAAATTGCGCGTAATCCTGATAGAAGTCCTCGAAGGTTTGTTCCATCCAAGCGCGGTCAAAAGGTTGTTCGCCGCGTTCCAGAATGCGCGTCAGGTAGTGGTCTGCGGCCTTCGCTGCCGTACCAGAGCCTTGACCAGTGATCGGGTCATTCAGGATGACGGTGTCGCCCAGCCCCATAATTTCGCGTCCGTTGGCGAGCGTGGCGACGGGGTGGCGCACTTCGGGTGTCACGCCGCCTTGCAGCCACGCTTGCGGGTCCACCAGTTTGGCGTCCTTCAGGCGGTCTGCTTCCCAAGGAATGAATTCACGCACGGCGTCCATCAAATTTTGCTTGAGTTCCTCGGGGTCTTTCACGTTGCGGAAACGGTCTAGTGGGCCGCCAGGAACGGCTTCAAACAGCACAGACTCGTAGGGCAAGGGTTCACCGTTGGCGTCCCGCGTCAGGCCGGGAATGATGAAGATTTCGCCCGCCCCCGGCACCAAATTGGCCGACACGCCCGGTTGACCGTCGCGCTTGGCTGCGCCCTTGATGTAAACGAGGCTACATTGACGCTGCGGCGCGTCATAAGGGGTGCGCTCCGGGTTTTTCTGGAACAAGTGGGCCAGTTTGCCCTTGCCTGCGGACAGTAGCGTTAAATCGTGCGTGTCGGCTAATTCCTCTAGCGTATCCAGTGTGGCGGACTGCTGAAGCACTGTGCCGCCCGCTTTCGTGAAGGCCCGCAGCCACTCGGCAAACTTCATACGCTGGTCTACCGCGTGTGCCGGAGCTTCCAGCAGGGCAGAAAACTGAATCATCCGCTCACCCGGAATGCCGGGATGCGCCACATTCACATAAAACGCCTCCACCGAAGCGCCCTTGCCATCCCAGTAATTCAGGCTCAACTTGCGCTCGGTCTCCAGCCCGTCATGAAAGATGCACTGCGTACTCATCACGCGCCCGTTTTCGTACTCCTCTGCTGAGCGGTCGGATACGAGTGTCACCGCGTACCCGTGTTGCAACAGCCCATGCGCGAGTTGTAACCCCGCCTGTCCAGCACCAACGATTGCTATTTTTCGCATACCGCTCTCCTTTCTGTTGAGTGGCTTGCTTTTACCCGTTTGACCCCTTCGCCTCTCCGGGGCTACTCCCCTTAGAAGGGAAGATTTGTTGGGTGTCGTTTTTCGCGTTTCGTTCGCTGCATAGCTTCCTTTTAAGGGGAGCTGTCACCTTCGCTGACTGAGAGGTCTTACGCCGCTAAGTGGAATTTGAAGGCAGTTCATCATTCCATCCCCTCCTGCCGCAACTGAAACCTTTGTAATTTGCCCGTCGCCGTTTTGGGCAGAGCGTCCAGAAATTCGATGCGGCGCGGATACTTGTAGGGCGCGATCTCGTCCTTGATAAAGGACTGCAATTCTTTTTTCAACAGATCGCTGGGGGAATAGTCGGGGGCCAGCACTACGAAGGCGCTCACCAGTTGCCCACGTAGTTCGTCTGGTAGACCCACTACGGCGCACTCGGCCACAGCGGGATGACACAGCAGCGCTCCCTCGACTTCCGGCGCGGCGATGTTGTATCCACTCGATACGATCATATCGTCGCCGCGGGCCTGGTACTCGAAATAGCCGTCTGCGGTCATGCTGTAGATATCACCCGTGATATTCCAGCCGTGCTGCACATAGACCTGTTGGCGCTCATCGTCTAGGTAACGGCAGCCTACCGGCCCTTTCACGGCGAGCCGACCGGCCTGACCAGGGGGCAGCGCCCTCCCCTGCTCGTCCATCACGCAGGCGCGGATACCGGGAACAGCCTTGCCCGTGCATCCGGGCCTTGCCTCATGTTCGTCGGCGCTGATAAACACGTGCAGCATCTCGGTCGAGCCAATGCCGTCGATCAGTTCGATTCCAGTCTTCTCGCGCCAGAGTTCCCGTGTGGCCGCGGGCAATGCCTCGCCTGCCGAGATACATTTACGCAGGGTCTTAAGACCTTCCAGATCGTCCAGGGCCGCCATCATGCGGTAACTGGTGGGCGCGGTGGCACAGACGGTGGCGCCGAAAGCCGAAATGGAGGCCGCCAGCCCAGGCGGTGAACCGTTTTCCAGCAGCACAGTGGTTGCCCCGATACGCAGCGGAAACAGCAGCGACACCCCTAGGCCGAAGGTGAACGCGAACGGCGGGCTGCCGATAAAAATATCGTCTGGCATAGCTTTCAGGACATATTTAGCAAAGGTGTCGCATATCGCCAGAAGGTCGCGGTGAAAGTGCAGGCACCCCTTAGGCTGCCCGGTGGTGCCCGACGTGAAGGCGATCAGCGCCACGTCATCGGAAGCGGTGGGGACGAACTCGAAGGTTTCCGGCCTGGTGCGGGCCAGTTCCAGAAGCAGGCCCCCGTCACGTTTGAAGCCGTAGATGTGACGCAGGGTATTGGTGCTGTCCATCGCGTCGTGGACAGCGGCGCGGCAGCTCACGTCGCTGAGGGCGTGTGAGATTCTGGCCTTGCTGATGACCTTCGCCAGCTCGGGTCCCCGTAGCAGCGGCATAGTCGAGACCACCACGCCCCCCGCCTTGAGAACGGCGAACCACAGCGCGGCCAGCATCGGCGTATTGGGGCCATGCAGCAGCACGCGGTTGCCGGGTTGCAAGTCCATCTCGTCGCGCAGGACGTGGGCCAGCTGGTTAGAGCGCACGTCCAGTTCGCGGTAGGTCCAGCACTGTCCGTCGGCCAGCAGCGCGGGTTTATCGGGGTGCGTCTGCGCCAGCTTCAGCAGCTCGGCGGCGGCGTTCAGCACAGGCGGAAACTGAAGTTCAGGCAACTCGAAGATCAGTTCCGGCCACTGTTCTGCGGGCGGCAGGTGTTCCCGGCAAAACGTGTCGGTGTGGGCGCTCGGATGCAGCTTCATAGGGGCAAGGCTTCCCTGGGCCTTCCATCTTTAAGAACCTCACGGGCGATAATCAGTTTCTGGACCTCGGTGGCTCCCTCATAGATTCGCAGCGCCCGGATTTCGCGGTACAGGCTCTCGGTGATCCCGCCGACCTGCACGCCTGCCCCGCCGAACAGCTGCACCGCCATGTCGATCACCTGTTGGGCGTCCTCGGTGGCCGTCATTTTGGCCATGGCGGCCTCACAGGTCACGTTTTCTCCCTGATCTCTTTGCCACGCGGCGCGGTAGGTTAGCAGGGCGCTGCGGTCGACCATCGTCGCCATGTCGGCCAGCATCGCCTGCGCCAGTGGCTGCGCCGAGAGCGTGGTGCCGAACATCTGGCGGCTCTGGGTACGCTCTACGGCTTCACGCAGGGCGCGGCGGGCCATGCCCAGGGCAGCGGCGGCCACCGAAGTGCGGAAGATGTCCAGCGTTCTCATCGCCAGCTTAAACCCCTCTGCGGGGTCGCCCAGCAGAGCCGAGGCCGGAATCCGGCAGTCCTTAAAGGTCAACGTAGCGAGCGGATGCGGCGCGATGACTTCCAGCCGCTTGCTGTCGTCCAGACCGGGGGTACCTGAGTCCACCACAAAAGCGCTGATGCCGCGCGATCCAGTCCCCTCGCCCGTGCGGGCAAACACCACGTAGAAGTCTGCGATTCCGCCGTTGCTGATCCAGGTCTTCTGCCCGTTCAGCACGTAATCGTCGCTCTCGCGCCGCGCCTCAAGCCGCATGGCGGCCACATCCGAGCCGCTGTCCGGTTCAGTCAGCGCAAAGGCAGCGATCTTCTCGCCCCGCGCCACACCCTTCAGGTACTTTTCCTGCTGTGCAGGGGTACCTGCCAGGGTGATCGCACCGCTGCCAAGGCCCTGCATGGCGCACACGAAGTCGGCCAGCCCGTCGAATTCTGCCATCGTCTCGCGCACTAGACAGATCGAGCGGGTGTCGATCACATCGTACTCGCCGCCGTAGGCTGTGCCCCCCACCGAGTAGCGCAGCAGGCCCGCGCCGCCTATGGCCCTGACCAGCGCGCGGCAGGCGTTGTCAGTGTCATGGTGGTCGACATGGTTCAGATTTGCGCCGCACCACCCGCGCAACTCAGCGGCCAAGGCGCGGTGAGCGTCGTCGAAAAAGGGCCAGGACAGATAGGTCATCATTTCAGTCTCCTTCGAAAACAGGCCGCTGTTTGGCAGCGAAAGCCTCATAGGCCCGCGTATAGTCGCCCGTCATCATGCAGATTGCCTGCGCCTGGGCTTCGGCTTCGATGGCTTCGTCGAGACTCATATTCCACTCCTGCCACAGCATCTTTTTGGTCATGGCGTGCGCGAAGGTCGGGCCAGAAGCGATTTCGGCGGCCAATGCCTGGGCTTCTTGGCATAGCTGCTCGGAGGCATGCAGTTTGTTGAAAAATCCCCAGTTCAGGCCCTCCTCGGCGGTCATGCTGCGTCCCCGGAACAGCAGTTCGCTGGCCCGCCCCTGTCCGATGAGGCGCGGCAGGATGGCGCAGGCCCCCATGTCGCAGCCCGCCAGCCCCACGCGGTTAAACAAAAAGGCTGTTCTGGTGCCGGGCGTGCCCAGCCGCAGGTCCGCAGCCATGGCCAGAATCGCCCCTGCTCCGGCGCATACCCCATCCACAGCGGCGACAATCGGCTGCGGACATTGCCGCATGGCCTTCACAAGGTCGCCGGTCATGCGGGTAAAGTTCAGCAGGCTGGGCATATCCGCCTGCACCAGGGGGCCGATAATCTCGAAGACGTCGCCGCCCGAGCAGAAATTGCCGCCCGCACCGCGCATCACCACCACTTTCACGTCGCTGGCGTAGGTCAGGGCGCGGAACAGGTCGCGCAGCTCAGCGTAACTTTCAAAAGTCAGCGGGTTTTTGCGCTCGGGGCGGTTCAGGGTCACGGTGCCGACCCCGCCCTGCACCTCCCACAGAAAATGTTGCGGGGCATAGGCGGCAAAGGACTGTCCGTGGGCGGGTAATTCGAGTCTGTTCAGTTCGCGGGGATTCATCATGCCCTATGCCCTCCGTGCCTTCAGGTGTGCTTTCAGTTTGCCCAGCAGCGCCGAGAGTTGTTCCTGCTCGGGCTGGCTCAGTGCCCCGAGCAGCATGATGACCCATCCCTCGTGCTGCTCGGCAATTTCGCCGAAGCGTTCGTGGCCCAGCGGGGTCAGTTTCAGGGTCACGCTGCGCCGATCGGGGCCACTGGTTCGCTCGACCAGTCCTTCGCTTTCCAGTTGGTCGGCCAGCCCGGTGACATTGCCCCGGGTGACCATCAGGCGGGCGCTCAGTTCGCTCATCCGCAGGCCCGCCGGTTCGCGTTCTAGCTGCGAGAGCAGGTCGAAACGCGGCAGGCTGATGTCGGACGTCGCGCTGAGCCGGGTGCGAAGTTCGGACTCGACTAGGGTTGTGGTGGTTAGCAAGCGCAGCCACAGTTTGATGGCCTGATGGTCGCCGTGGGCCAGGCGCGTTTCAAAATCCAGCACGTCCGTTATCACCCGACCATCACCTCCCCGCCTGCTATGGCAATCGCCTGCCCGGTCACGCTGCCCGCCGACGGGTTGCACAGCCACAGCACGGCGTCAGCGACCTCCTGCGGCTGCACCAGCCTGCGTTGGGGATTGCTTTTTGCCAGTTCTGCTCTGGCTTCTTCCTCACTGCGCCCTGTTTTCCGGGTGATGTTCTGGATGGCCCCCGCTAGCAGGTCGGTCTCGGTGTAGCCAGGGCAAACGGCGTTCACGGTAATGTTTCTGGTGGCCAGTTCCAGCGCTAGGGCGCGGGTTAGGCCGATCACGCCATGCTTGGCAGCCACGTACGCGCTGACATAACTGTAGCCGACCAGCCCTGCCGTACTCGCTATATTCACGATGCGTCCGCCGTACTCCAGCAGATCGGGGAGCGCGGCGTGCGTACACAGCCACGTGCCGGTCAGGTTCACGTCCAGCATCTGTTGCCACAGCTTCAGATCGGTCGCGAGGGCCGGGGCGCTGGCCGCCTGCCCGGCATTGTTGACTAGCACAGAGATGGGGCCGCTGCTGGCCCTGGCCGCCTCAAACGCCCGCCGAACGCTTTCTTCCGAGATCACGTCCACCGTTTGATAATGACTGCCAGGCAGGCGTTGGGCCTGCGCCGCCAGCCGCCCGGCGTTGCGCCCCAGCAGAGTCACGGTGGCGCCCGCGCTGTGCAGTGACCCGGCAATGGCCGCGCCGATGCCCGAACCGCCGCCGGTCACCACGGCGTGCTGTCCTGCAAGTGTCATGCGCCGCCCTCCAGTTCCGCTTTCATGCGGGCCAGGCTCGCCTCGCTGCTGGCCTGCGCGGCGGCCATCTGCTTTTCGCGCTCCAGGTTGCGCTCAAATTGCACCTTGCCTGCGTAATAGGGCTTGGGCCAGTTCAGGCCGGTATAGCCCAGCTTCGCGGTTTCGTGCAGCGTCCAGAAGGGGTCGGCCAGGTGCGGACGGGCGATGGCGCACAGGTCGGCGCGGCCCGAGGTGATGATGCTGTTGACGTGGTCGGCTTCGAAGATGTTGCCCACAGCAATGGTCGGTATTCCAGCCTCATTGCGGACACGGTCGGCGAATGGCGTCTGGTACATCCGCCCGTAGACGGGTTTTTCCTGCTTGCTCACCTGTCCGCTGGACGTGTCGATCATGTCGGCCCCAGCAGCCTTGAAGGCCCGGGCGATCTCGACGGCGTCGTCGGGAGTGATACCCCCCTCGACCCAGTCGTGGGCCGAGATGCGCACACTGAGCGGTTTTTCGCCGGGCCAGACTGCCCGGACGGCTTCAAAGACTTCCAGTGGATAGCGCAGGCGATTTTCCAGTGTGCCGCCGTACTCGTCAGTGCGTCGGTTGGTGAGCGGCGAAATAAAGCTGCTTAGCAAGTACCCGTGGGCACAGTGCAGTTCCAGCCAATCGAAGCCCGCCTCGGCGGCGCGGCGCGTGGCGTCCACGAAAGCCTGCTTGACTGCCTGCATGTCCTCGTGGGTCATGGCGCCCGAGGTCTGGCTGACTCCTGGCAGGTACTGCTGCTCGCTGGCCGAGAGTAGCGGCCAGTTGGGCTCCTGTGGGTCCTCCAGCGGCAGGTCGGTGCCGTCCCAGGCGCGGCGGGTACTGCCTTTGGCCCCGGCGTGGCCGAGCTGAATAGCGATTTTTGCCCCCGACTGCCCGTGTACAAAGTCCACGACGCGCCTCCAGGCGTCGCGCTGCTCGTTGTTCCACAGTCCGGGGCAACCGGGTGTGATACGGCCCTGCGGCGTGACACAGGTCATCTCGGTAAAAATCAGTCCCGCACCGCCTAGCGCCCGCGCCCCCAGATGAACGAGGTGAAAGTCATTGGGCAGGCCGTCATGCGCGGAATAAACCGCCATCGGACTCATCACGACGCGGTTGGGCAGTGTCACGCCGCGCAGACTGTAGGGCGTCAGCATCGGTGGAAGGGGTGTGGCCTCCAGTCCGGATTGCCTGGCCAGCCAGCTTTCCACGCTGCCCAGATACTCGGGGTCACGCTGGCGCAAGTTCTCATGCGAAATGCGCTGCGAGCGCGTCAGCAGACTGTAGGCAAACTGCTCCGGGGGAAGGGAGGCATACCGCGCCACGTTCTCGAACCATTCGGTGCTGTTGCGGGCGGCGTTCTGGATTTTCAGGACTTCCACGCTGCGTTCGGCGGTATAATCGCCTAATGCGGGAGTTAAGGCGTCGCCGTTTTCCCGCAAAAAGCGGTTAAGGGCGATAGCATCTTCCAGCGCAAGCTTGGTGCCGCTGCCGATGGAAAAGTGGGCGGTGTGCGCGGCGTCGCCCATCAGTACCACGGGAATGCGTTTGCCCCCGTACTCGCCCCAGTGTACCCATTGCTTGGTCATCACGCGGGGAAACTGAATCCAGATGGCGCTGCCCCGAAGGTGTGCGGCGTTGGAAATTAGTTTATGGCCTCGCAGCACGTCCCTGAAGAGATGTTCGCAGTAAGCGATGCCTTCTGCTTGCGACATGGTGTCTAGGCCAGCGGCCTGCCAGACCTGCTCGGGCGTCTCGACGATAAAGGTGCTGGTTTGGTCGTCGAACTGATAGATGTGCGCCTGAAACCAGCCGTGCTCGGTCTGCTGAAAGTCGAAAGTAAAGGCGTCGTACTCGGCCTGAGTGCCCAGCCACACGAAGCGGTTGTTCCTTACATCGATATCAGGCTGGTAAGTCTGTTCATACAATTTGCGCACCTGACTGTTGAGGCCGTCGGCCGCGACGACCAGGTCGGGCTGATAGTGCGTAATGGTCGCTTCGATGTCCTGCACCTGGGTTTCAAAGACCAGCTGTACGCCCAATTCGCGGCAGCGGTCTTGCAAGATATTCAGCAATTTCTTGCGCCCGATTCCGATAAAGCCGTGCCCACCGCTGCGGATGGTGCTACCTCTGAAATGGATTTCGATATCGTCCCAGTGGTTGAACGCCGCGTTGATGGTATGCGCGCTCACCGGGTCGGCGTCCATCAGGTTGCCCAGGGTCTGGTCACTGAATACCACGCCCCACCCGAAGGTGTCGCCAGGTCGGTTGCGCTCCAGCAGAATAACTTCGGCTTCCGGCTCGCGTAGCTTAAGCAGCAGGGCAAAATAAAGGCCAGCGGGACCACCGCCTAGAATCAGGGTGCGTAAGGGTCGAGCTAATGCAGGCATACCATCCCCCAGAAAGCTTGAGTTCTAAACTTTAACTACCCAGCACGATAAACAAGACAAAAAACTAGTGCCGACCAGCTCTATGCCGAAATTTACGCTCTGAGTAGTTTCCTAAACTGTTTACTTATAAATAGTTTACAGGCTCGGATTGGATTGTGCAAGGGCATGCTGCCCGATTGCCCAACGTTGTCCCTTCACGGTGGCGCCCTGGTAGTCTTTACCCGTCTGTCTGGCTTGGGGAAATTTTCGCTGGCTTTTGGCACCCTCTATGCTGGGGCCCAGAGCTGTTACTTGGAGTCGGTTTGAAGTCGGTCTCGCCTTACGTCCGGTGCCTCTTTCATTGGGTGGGAATGATCGCAGCCCTCCGCATCCCAGTCACCTGGGGCGCAGGAAGCTTTAAACAAAAATTTCCGGGCCTGAGTCAAAGGGGGGTTTTCGGCTTGTTGAGTCGCCAAGTCTGCTCTAACCGACGCTTGCACTAAAGTGCATGGCTCTAACCCAGCGCTTTCGTAGAGTAGACCGCCCCGGCCTACACGTAGCCGGGGCGGTCAGGCTTAAGGCTTACGGACAGACGTTCAGCGCGGTAGCTGTGTTGCGAGGATTAACCGCGCCGCTGGCAAAGTCGCTGCTGGCGTTGGTATCGGCACAGACGTTGGTGCGGCTGGCACTGGTGGTGCTAGACAGGCCGCTGTAGGCGACGTAGTCGTTCACGGCAGCGTCAGTGGTGCCGGTCACGGCGGTGGTCTTCTGGGCCAGCACGACCTGCCCGGCGGACCCGCTCATAGCGATGGTATCGGTGGTATTGGGCGTCAGCGCAACGGTTCCGCCCGCTCCCTTGGCTTCCTGCACCAGATAAAACTGACCGGGGGCCAAGCTATAGCTGCTCAGCGGGGTGACCTGCCAGCTGGTGCCGGTCGCGCTGGCGTACTGCACCGAGTAGCCTGCCAGGTTAATGGCGCTGCTGGTGGGGTTGAAAATCTCGATAAAGTCGTTGGTGTAGGTCGCGCCGGTGTTGCCGCCGCCCCCATACACCTGACTGATCACGAGGTGGTTCAGGCTGGTCGCCGGGGGCAGAGCGCCGCCAGTGACCGTCACGTTGATGGTAGTGTTGGCACTCAGGCCGCTTTGCCCGGTGGTGGTCACAGTCACGGGGTAGGTGCCGCTGGGGGTAGTGGCAGGCACAGTTATGTTGACGCTAAAGGTGCCATTGGGACTGACAGTGGTGGCTGATGGCATGACCGTCAGTCCCGCACTGTTGCTGGTGCTGATGCTCAGGTCGGCGCCGCTGTAGTTCTGGGTGCTGGTGGTGAGGGTGCTGCTGGTCGCCGCGCCACCAGCCGTGACGCTCAGGGCGGTGGGGCTGGCGCTGAGGCTGGTCGCCGGGGTGGAAGGCGCAGGGGTGCTTCCGGCGTCGGCAGTCAGGCTAAGGCCCACCAGCACGGGGTCGTGGTCGCTGGCACGGAAGGGATTGGTGGCACTGTACAGGTCTTTCCCGATACAGGTGGTGGCGGTGCCACATTCGGGAATAGCCTTGTACTCGGCGTTGTAATCGGCAATGACCGGCTCATCGCTGTTGACGTGCCACTCGGTGATGCCCGTCACCTGAGTGCTCAGGTTGGTGCTGGAAAAAGCGTGATCGAGGTAACCGAACAGGCCGCCGAACTGGTAGCTGTAGCGGTCTTCGGCGGGAATCCGCAGGTTAAGGCTCTCGAAACCGCCATTCTGAATGGTTTTGACCGGGTCTTCCGCGCCGTAAGCGTTGAAGTCGCCCAGCAGCAGCACGTCCTGGTCGCCGCTGGTCTGCTTGATGGTGCTCACAAAGTTCAGCAACTGGCTGGCCTGTTGCACGCGCAACTGGTTCCAGCAGCCCTGGCCCTGGTCGGTGTCGCCGCTGGTGGGGCAGCTTCCCTTGCTCTTGAGGTGGTTAGAAACCACGCTAAAGACGCCGTTCGTGCCCAGGTCGCGGAAGGTCTGTGCGACGGGCGGACGCGAGTAAATACTGTTGGTATCGATCATCGGCTGACCGATAGGCGCGACCTTGCCGGGCTTGTAGATAAGGCCCACGCGGATGGCGTCGGTGCCCACCCGGCCAGTCTGCACAGCGGCGTAGGTTCCGGCCCCGGCTTTCTCGTTCAGCGCCCGCACGATTTCGTTCATGGTCACGTTATCGTCGTTCTGGGTTTCCATAACCGACAGCACGTCGGGGTTCAGGGCGGTGATGGTTTGCACCATCTTGGCCCGCTGGCGCTGGAACTCGGCCAGGTTGTTGGCTCCACGGCAATTGGCCGCGGTGGTGCTGGTGCCGACCAGGCAGCCCTGCCCGGTTTTGCCGTCGAAAGTCGCGCCATTGGTAAAGGTCGTGAAGAAGTTGAGCATGTTGGCCCCCACCACCCGCAAGGAGCCGCCGACACTGGCCGGCGTGGCGTTCGCGGCGCGGCTGTTGGCCGAGACGAAGTTCACGGCGCCTTCCGGTTCCAGCATGGGTAGGCTGGCGATGGTGTGCCAGATGCCGGTCAGTCCAGTCACGGTATCGCCGGTGCGGCGGGTGTTTTCGCTGCTGAGGTAGTTCAGATTCAGCGGGTTCTGGGCGCTGATACCGTCGTCGAGCGTGATGGCGCTCTGGCCAGTTTTGGCGTTGCCGTTGCTTGGCACGAACATGCGCCCATTGTTCGACAGGTCCAGTTCGCCGTAGCGCCCGTAGGTGTAGTTGTTGGTGACGGTCAGCGTCTCGGGAAAAGTCACGCGCATCCCTTCGTAGCGCTCCAACTGAGCATCGTTAAGGGGCAGGGTCAGCGATACGGGAGCGGGAGCGGGCACGCTGCTGGCAAGAACCGTGACTGTTGGAGACGTTATTTCGGTCACGCCCTGGGTGTCAGTGCCCTTCGCGCCTTTGTATTCCGTCACGGTTCCGGCGACTCGCACGCGGCTACCCGTGCTGGGGCAATTGCTCACGCAGTACACGAAAATGCCGTCGGAGGTAGTGCCGTCGCTGTCCTTGTCAATTCCGGCTTCCTGCATAAAGAAACCGATGAGGCCCGGCAGGGCGCTGGTCACCACGCCCTCGACCGTCACGGCCTGCGCGTTCATGGGGCTGCCCACGTCGCCAGCAGGAGTGCTGCCCTGGACGCTGCCGATTCTGGTCAGGTTGACGGTTCCGGGGTTGTCGGCGACGGTAAACACCAGCGTAAAGCGGAAGGGGTCATTGTCACCCACATCTACACCCTGGAGGGGCACGCGCACGGCAAAGTTAACCACCTGCGAAGCGCCGGGGGCCAGCGTGGTGGTCTGCCAGCCGGTGTGGCTGATGCCGGGGGCCGTGGTACCAGAAGGCAGGCTGATTTGCAGCGCTCCGGTGTCCAGGTTGCCCACCAGAGGCGTGGCGCTGGGATCAAGGCCCACCGCGCCGCCGCTGAGGCGGTTGGACTGCTCAGGGGTCATGTTCACGCCCGACATCGGCACGCCCTTGCGGCTGACCACGTTGCGGAAGGGGGTTTCATCGTCGGTGGCATACGCGCCGCTGGTGTCTACCGGAATATAGGTGGGCAGGCTAATCGGTGCGCCGGAGGTGTTGGTCACGGTAAACGAGGTGGTGAGGTGCAACACCTTATTGACGTTGTCGGTCACGGTGCTGTTGCTTAGCAGGGCAAAGTTGAGGCCCTGCACTTCGGCGGCCTGGGCACTCAGACCAGGGCGGCTAACCGAGGCCTGCAGCTGCTGGCTCCCGACGCCGTTGATGTTCAGCTCGAACAGGCCCAGGCTCTTGGCGGGGTTGGTCACGACCGGCGCGGGCTTAGAAGCAGGAGTGGACGTAGTGGTGGCCAGGGGCTTTTGCTGGCCGCAGGAGGCGAGGGCTAGGGCGCCCGCCAGCAGCAGGACAAAACGGGTGGGTTTAATGTTCATGGGGTCTCCAGAAAAGTCAGGTGGGGTTGAGCCTACGCAGCCGCACCCCCCGGTTAGGGAAGCGCGGCCACCAGGGTTAGAAAAACAGAATCACTGACAGAGGTTGGCGGCGCTGGCGCTGTTGCGCGGAGCGGGTGCGGCTACGGTGAAGTCGGTGCTGTTGTTGTTACTGTCGGTGCAGCCGCTAGAGTTACGCAGCGCAGCAGTGGTGTTGCTCAGGGCTTTGAGAAGCGTACCCTCGAATTTGTTTGTCTTGACGGCGCCGTACCCCAGCGTATCGACTACGCCGCTGGCGTTCGACAGAGTAACCGACGCGTCCGTGCTGGACAGGGCGAGTTGAAGGTTAGTCGCATCTGGTGTGGGCAAAGCAGACCCAGTCGTGCTGTTAGAGTTGGCCGCTAACAGAAAGTAGCCGCCCGGCTTGAGGCTGCCGGAAAGGGCTTGCGTGCCTTTGGTCAATCCAGTCGCGCTGAAGCCTTCAACCGTGTAGCTCGACAGTTCAACGTCACCGTTAGTAGGGTTGAAAATCTCAATAAAGTCATTCCTATACTGGGCACTGGTATTCCCGCCGCCGCCATAAACCTGGCTAATCACCAGATGATCAACTTTAGGCGTAGCGAACACGCTGAACACCACATTAAAGCTGTTGGTGACATTGCTCAGAGGAATGCTGAAGCCGAAGGTCACGGTCTGAGTGCCGCCACTAGGCAAGGTCGGAGCCTGCCACGCCTGGGGGCTGACCGTGGCGGGGCCGGGGGCACTAATCAGGCTGCTCGAGACGTTGGTGCTGACCAGAGGGGTGCCCCCGGTGGCCTGCTCCAAAGTCACGCCCGTGGGGTCGGTCGGTCCCCCACTGCTGTTCTGGGCGTTGCTGAAGTAAGTGTTGTTCTGGGTGTACCCGCTGACAGCCACCGGCACGTACAGCGGCTGGCTAATATCCTTGCCGCTGTTGTTGGTTACGGTAATAGCTACCGCGTAGTGCTTGCTGGTCGCGTCGGTGGTGGTCGCCGCCGCAGCGGCGCTAAAGCTCAGGCCGCCGAGCTCCTGGGCGCTCAGGTGGTCGCCGCTCACGTTGGCCTGCACTCGACCACTCACCGGACTGATATGCAGGTTGTACAGACCATGGGCTGCCACCTGGCCTACAGGAGCCGCCACAACGGGCTGCGCCTGCGTCCCCGTCACCGCCTGCTGTCCACAGGCCCCCAGCAGCAACGTGCCCATCAGGGCCAGCAGGGAAAAGCGCCGACTAACCATTGGGGTTCACACCCGGATTGAACATTGTACCCGGATTAATGGGTACAGAGTAGATTAGCGTGACAGCCTGCCACTGGCCCAGGTCATTCACGCGGGGGGCCTGATAGGCGGGGGCAGAGGTCAGGGGAGGCTGGTGAGCCTGGGGACGTTCAGCGGTCATCTTCATGAGAACTCCTTTAGTGCTTGAAAACCGCCTTGACTATAAAATGTGCGTGTCAGGGGGCCATCAGAGTTTTGTCAGACCGGAGCGCAGTAAGCAAACACCGCTTAAGGATGGTGGGGTTAAGAGAACGACTGAAAGTCGACATGGGTGTACTGCGCTGTTAGAGGCTGTTTGAAGCCGATAACACCGTTTTCATCTATGCTGCCTGATCATCAGGCACACAGCCTGTTCAGCAATATACAAGTACTCGCCGCATAGATAAACCCTTCTGACACGCCTGTTTTCTCCTCGTAATCCACCTTCAGACGCCTGAAGGTAGACAGCCAGGCAACAGCCAGGCAAAGGTACGCTCCACCACCCACCGCTTTGACACCACCACGAAAGCTTTCTTTCCGTTACGGGTGATCTCGAAAGCCAGCCGGATTTGTTCCTCGCTCGGATGATTCGTCGGCACCTGGGCGATGCCATCTTTCACGGTAATGCCTTCATCTGGACGGCGTTTTATCTCAATCTCAAGCTGATGTGTCGTTTTCGCCCACAGCGAAAACGGCTCACCATCATAGCCACCGTCCAGAAACAACTTTTTTAGCCCTGGTACGTCTTTCTTCAGAATGTTGACCACCAGTTTCATGCCCTCGCGTTCACCCACGTGGGCAGGCGTAACTACGCAAGTCAGCAAGTTGCCGTCGGTATCCGTGGCGATGTGGCGTTTCCGGCCTTTGACCTTCTTGGCCCCGTCGTAGCCGCGCTCCCCCCTTTTTGCGTCGTTTTGACGCTCTGCGAGTCACCGACAGCGGCACTTGGTTTGGCTTTCCTGCCGTTCCGTTCTCGCTCCAAAGCCACAAGCGCATCGTTGATGCGCTTCCAGACACCATCCTTGCACCATTGACGGTGGCAGGTGTACACGGTGTTCCAGTGCGGGAGGTCATGGGGCATCATGCGCCACTGACACCCGCTCCGCGTTACATAGCGGATTCCATTGACAATTTCTCGTCTGGGAACGGTTTCACAGAAGGTACTCTCGCCAAGTGGTGGCAAAAGTGGTTCAATGAGTTGCCATTGGGCGTCGGTGAGGTCGCTGGGGTAAGCCTCGCGTTCCATCTCTTCAGCCTACCAATTCTCTATCTCAGGCGCTTCAAACAGTCTCTTAGAGCACAACGGCAGGCGGCAGGATAAAAAAGGCCGGTGCAGAGCAAGAGGACAGACCGCCATGGAATCCACCGGTTCTGCCCTTTTGCCCTGCTTAAAACACCCTTATTCGAATATGTTAATATATAGTATGCCGCTACCTCCTTCCCGCTCTACACATCTACAGCTCCTCCTCAATCAGGAAAATTACCCTGCCTTGCTGGATCAGCTCATCGTTTCTCTGCCCGTTGCTGCAACCTCAAAACGCAATATCCTAAGTGGCTGGCGGCTTTACATCAAGTGGCTCGAGCAAGAAGGCGGCACATTGCTCCAAGCTGACCCAGCTCAGGCTCAGGCTTATGCCGCGTGGCTCCAGCACACCTATGCTGCGCCCGCCACAATCAATAACCGGCTAGCCCAGAACAGAAAACTGTACCGGTTGCTCCAACACTTGGGACTGAGTACAGTCAACCCCTTTGAAGATCTGCACGGGATAATTAACCCTGCCGATGAGCGGCGGCCTTATTACTTACCTGAGGAGATCGAACGCCTCCTCGCCCACGCCGACTTAGAACATCAAGTCTTGCTTCTGCTCGGAGCGCACGCGGGATTAACCGGTCCAGAAATAGTTCAGCTTCAATACGAGGATTGTGACTCCCAGAGTATTCAAGTCAGCCAGAGAATAATTGAGCAGTCTACGCAGTTAAAAGAAACTTTCGCAAAATGGAGACATCAACAGGGTGAACGGCCTCTGCTGACGCCTAAGCTGGAAGGAAAGATGTTTAAGTTTAGGGACGATCAGGAATTACGTGCCAGGATCTGGAAACTGTGTCAGCAAGCGAATGTAGACTACCGGGGCTGGTACGCCTTACGCAACGCCGCAGGCATACAGATGCTGTCTCAGAAAGGAGCCAGAAGCACTGAGCGTCAGCTAGGCCTAGGCGGAAGAGCGGCCCTGCACCCTACAACGAGACTGGTTAAAAAACGCAGGTCTGAGGAGAAGTGAGTCGGGGGATGGAGTGGTAAGAGTTTCTTGTTGCGTATATATTTACGGCGAAGCAGGAGGTAACAAACAGTTACGTGTATATATTGACAAAATAGAAAGAGGAGAACCAGCAGATTGATGTTCTCCGGCCTCCTAGCAGCGTTACAGGCCGAATCTGGCCCATTGGTCTTGCGGTACCAGAGCGCGGTATTCGGGATGATGGCGAATATATGCGGCAATAAAAGGGCAGGCCGGAAGCACGGCTTTGCCCTCGGCCTTCACGTCCTCCAGAGCAAATTTTGCCAGCTGCCCACCTAGACCCTCACCCTCGTGACTGTCATCGACCACGGTGTGGGGCAGGATCACGCTGTCACCATGCACAAGGTACTCGGCAAAACCGACCACCTGTCCATCTTGCACAAGCTCGTAGCGGCTCTGGATCTCATTTTTACGAATATTCAACATACTTTAGTTTAGCTGCTTAGCTCCGGGATGGCCCTGGGCCGCGCCCCCGACGGTAAGCCTGCGCCAACGCGACAAAATCGTGCAGGGCCGCCCGGTTGGCCGTGGCATCGGGGTTAACCGCTTTTTCCAAGGGGACACCCATATACAGTTTCTTGATCGGCACTTCGAGCTTCTTGCCATTTAGGGTGTGAGGAATATCATGGACAGCAAAAATGTCATCGGGCAGCTGCCGGGCACTGAGGCCAGTACGGATGCGGTCGCGGACGCGTTCCTTCAGGGCATCATTGAGGACTGCGCCGGGATTCAGGACAACGAACAGCGGCATGTAATACTCTCCCCCACCCAGCTCCGCGCCGATCATCAGACTCTCGTGAATTTCGGGGAGGCTTTCGACCAAGCGGTAGATTTCTGCCGTTCCCATGCGAACGCCGAAGCGGTTGAGGGTCGAGTCCGAGCGCCCCTGAATCTCGCAGCTCCCCCGCTCGGTAAAGCGGATGAAATCTCCCTGTCGCCACTGACCGGGAAAGGTACCGAAATAGCTGTTGCGGTAGCGCTCGCCAGTGGGATCGTTCCAGAAATAGATCGGCATAGAGGGCATCGGCTGCGTGACCACCAGTTCCCCGACCTCCTGATCAAGCGGTTGCCCGTCGTCGCTCAGGGCCTTGACCGATACGCCTAGGTACGGGGCCTGAATCTCTCCGGCATAGACGGGAAGCAGAGCCGAGCCACCAACGAATCCAGTGCAGACATCGGTGCCGCCGCTCGAAGAAGTGAGCCAGAGGTCTCTTTTGACGTGTTCGTAGACCCACTTGGCAGTGTCGGACGGCAAAGGGCTGCCCGTCACACCCACATTTTGCAGTGTGCTGAGGTCGAACTGTTCGCCAGGCTCAATTCCGGCCTTGCGCGTTCCAGCCAGAAACGCCGGGCTGGTGCCAAAGCTGGTCAGTCTGGCCTTCTCTGCGAACTGCCAGAGGGTCGCGGGAGTGGGGTAGTTCGGGTTGCCATCAAACAACACCACGGTCGCGCCGACCAGCAAGCCACCAGCCAGCAGGTTCCACATCATCCAGCCCGTCGTGGTAAACCAGAACATGCGGTCACCCCGCTTGACATTGGCCTGCAAGGTCAGCGACTTAAGGTGTTCAAGCACAATGCCGCCCTGACTGTGTACGATTCCTTTGGGCAGCCCGGTGGTGCCGCTGGAATACAGAATCCACAGGGGATGCTCAAAGGGCACGGGCGTAAAGGTCAGCGGGGCGTCGTGACCAAGCCAGTCGCTCCAGACTGCCTGTCCAGTTACCCAGGCTGCCGGATCGAGCTGCGGCACCAGCACCAGCTGGCCGAGGTCAGGCAATCCGGCGACCAGTTCCGCAACCTCGCTGAGGCGTGAGATTTCCTTGCCGCCGTAGCGGTAGCCGTCGACCGCGAACAACACTTTCGGCGCGATCTGGCGGAAGCGGTCCAGGGCACTCTGCGTGCCGAAATCGGGTGAGCAGCTCGACCACACCGCCCCCAGGCTGGCCGCCGCCAAAAAGGCCACCAGTGTTTCGGGGATGTTCGGCATATACGCCGCCACCCGGTCCCCCACGCCAACGCCCTGTTCCCGGAGGGCCTGCGCGACGCTGGCCACCTGACGTTCCAGTTCGGCCCAGCTCAGGCTGTGGAGCGGCCCCAGTTCAGACTGATACAGCAGCGCCGGGAACTCGGCGGTCTTATTGCGAAAGACGTGCTCAGCATAGTTCAGAGTAGAGCCGGTAAACCACTGCGCCCCCGGCATCTGCCGTGACCCGAGCACCTCTGCGTAAGGCTGGTGGGCCATAACGGCGAAATAGTCCCAGAGCGACCCCCAGAAGGCCCCGAGGTCCTGGGCCGACCACTGCTGAAGCGCGTGGTAATCACTGAAATGCAGGCCACGGATCCGGGCCAGCCAGTCCATGTAGTGGCGCAGATTGGTACCAGCCATGAATGCTTCGGAAGGTTGCCAGAGCAGCTGGGGGCTAGGCGCGGGTTGGGTCATGAAACGTCCTTTTACCTTGACATGAAAGAGGCTGGCCTCAGTTCAGCGGGGCCGGAAACAGGATGTGGAGAGTCGTGTCAAGAGTTTACCCTGATTTACCCCGCCTCAGCATTTGCCAAAGCGGAGTTGCCAAAGCACAGCGGCACAAAAGCCCTCTCCAAGGGGAAAGGGCGGGCGGAGGGGTCTGGAGCGGGAAAGGCCACCCCAAAATCTTGGGCTGCGCCTCACAGCGAGCTGGACTGAACATCTACGGAACATTTTCCGCCCGTAAATCACATAGCAAGTTGTCCTCTACTCGTTGATCAACTCGAATTTCGTGAATTCGACGGAGATAGCGCGGGCATCATCGGGCGCAAACCTGGTGGCCCCAATGTTCAGAAGGCGCGGCTTGAAGCTCAAGGTGTTCAGCCCCGGACGCACCTGTAGCTTCAGCAGCAGATCGCTCACGTCGTCACGGTACAGACCGGTACGGTTGACCAGACGCTGGCCATTCATAAAGACACCCACCGCCTGAGCGTCAATCGGTGAGCGGAACTTGACATGCATGGTGACCACACGACTGTCTGGAGAGAAAAAAGAAAAGCTGGTTTCGGGGCCGACTCCCCAGCGGTGGCCCGTTGTTTCGATTTGACCCAGCCCCTCGACCGAAAGTCGGCTGGGAGCACGGTCACTCAGCAAATCGGTAGCGCCGGGAAACAGAGAGCTGGCGTCAATCAAATAGTCGGGCAGCTGGCACAGCCGCGAATCCTGAAGCTGCGGCGCAGGAGCACCGGGCTTGCCATAGACCCTGATCTGAGTAACAGCCTTTGAGGCCAGCGTATAGATAGGAACATTCAGATTACGGGGCCGACCGTCGTCCGGCAGATCGAGCCACTGGTCGTGAGTCTCCCCCGTCGCCGTCACTAGCGCGACACGTACCCTGTTTTGCCCCGGCGCTTTCCAGCTAAAGTGCAGATAATCGCCCAGCGGATTGACCCCTTTGTTCACCGCGTAACGGTAAGTTCCATCAGCCGCATTCCAGCTCGGTGCAGGCAGATGAACCCGTGACTCAGAACATTTATTAAGAACATTAGCGCCCGCATTAAGCAGAAAGTCAATCGAGATATGGCCAGCACCCTCGTTATTGAGAAAGTCCTCCCTTAGTTCCCAGACGATCAATTTGGGTGGAGTCTGGTGAAAAGCGTCACTAGCCAGGTACTTGGTCATTGACTTAAACGGTCCACCATTGGGAGCAGCCACATTCAGGACGGTTCTAGCAAGCGCCGTGGAGAGCAGCGGGCCAAATTCTAGTGAAGAATAGGCAGAAAAGCTGGACCCAACCAGGGTTACGCTGGGCGTCACCTCGTCAAGGAGGCCGGTGTCTGCTGCCGCTTTAGTTTGAACGCGCAGGGGCCGGTACATTTCTGGCTTGAACTCGGCCCGCTGAGACGGCGAGAGGAGATTGGTCAATGAGTGCAGGGGAGCCGTAGTGGGGGCCAATACCTGAACCTGACCTTCAAATAGAGGCAGTCCCGATAGATCAACACGGCCCCGCAGCGTTTTCTCAAGCGCCTGGGCGGTCAGCTGCGCTCCCTGCGGGGTCCAGTGGTGGTCTTGCTTGAAATACAGCAGCGCCGCATCTGGCTTCGCTGCCTCGCGGGCAAAGGCTGCGGCGAGATCGGGGGCCAGCACTCCGCCGTCTTGCAGGCTGCGAATGGTGCGCCCGTAACGCCCCTGCACGGCTGCCGAAACGTCCGTGCCACTGGGCAGATAGCTGGAATAGACCCGCGCTTTGGTCGGCACCAGCGCCACTTCCAGCGTCTGGCCCCGGCTCCGCAGCAGGCGCGACAGACGCTCGATGGTCACAGCAGCGTCATGCCCAACCTGCCGCGGATTTGCAGCGACGGAGGCGTCCGCCTGATATTCGCTGGGTAAAAAGAGCCACCCATCTTTGCCAATCGTGACCGGATTCCCCAGGCGGCCACTGGCGACAAAGGCAGGAAGCTGGTACAGGTTCAGCTGCCCATAGGTGCGCGACGGAAAAGCTGCGACCAGCCTGGCGTTTTGATCCAGCCAGGCCTTGAACTGCGGTGTGGCGTAGCCGTAGCCCTTGGCGACCTGCTGGGTACTGAGCACGGCGTACTGCGCCTGTCCCCCACGTAAGGCTGTGACATCGTTCCAGACAGCTGTATTGTAGCCGCCCAGCAAGAACATGGACTCCTCGGTCAGGGTCGAAATACGGCGGCCAGCAGGCACAGTGCGCCCGAGGTAATTTCGCAGCTGTTCATAACTATTGCTGGGCGAACCGTGAAAATGATTCCAGACGAACAGGGTCCAGAGCACAAACAGCCCGCCCACCACGCGGCCAGTGGACACGTAGCTGCGCCGCAAACGCGAGGGCTGTTCCATCAGCAGCCAGAGGGCCACTCCCGTCGCCAGCATTGAAGGCACCACCAGGTAGTAGAAGAACTGCTCTTCGAGCGTCCCGATCACCACCGAGAACCCCAGCATCAGATAAGCGCTGCCCAGCAGGGCCGCCAGCATCCGCATCAGGCGGTCGCCGCGCCGCAGCAAGATAGCCAGGGCCACCAGCCCCGTCAGCACCAGCAGATAGGTCGTAGCAAACGTCTGTAGGTTGGCGACCACGGCGTCGGCCAGCGAAGGGCCGCCCGCCCGCTTAAAGCCGGTCACTTTGGTGGCCCCCAGAAAGCGGCTGACCCCCGAGAACTTGGCTTCCATAAACAGCCGCCAGTCACCGACCAGAAAAACGATCAGCGGGTAAGGCAGATAAGACAGGAGGCTGACGCTGACCAGGGCCGCCGCGACCCTGCGCGGCACCGACCAGTTAACCAGGAACAGCAGGCCAAGCGGGAGCAGGGTCAGGAAGACCAGCATTTCCTTGGTCAGCAGGGCCAGTCCGAAGGCCACCCCGGTGAGTAGAACGTCGCGCCACCGGAACACGCCGCGCCCAGCGGCCCCGAACAGAACAGTCCAGCCCAGCAGGGTCCAGAACATTGCCGAGGTTTCCAGCAGAGTCTGGCTGTTGCTGCGGACCATAAAGGGGTCTAGGGCAAACAGCAGCGCCGCGATCAGGCCCGCCTGCCAGCCCGCGATCCGGCGCCCCAATAAAAAGAGCAGGCCGGAAGTCAGCGTTCCCAGCAAGACATTGAGGTAGCGTGCGGCGTAGACCTGCTGAATCAGGTCACCCGTTGGGTGAAACAGTTTAAGCCAGGCCGCTTCCAGAAAAAAGTAGGCCGGGGGGTGTAGATAAAACGGCTCACCGTACAGCCTGACCTGCAAACGCTGCTCGACATAGCGCGAGATATTGAGATAAGTCAGTTCGTCAACGTGAATATCCCAGCTCGGGCCGACGTGAAAGGCCCGCAGGAGAAAGGTCAAGCCCATGACACCCAGCAGCGCCAGCCAGAGACGGGGCGTCATGGCCGTCGCGCCGGGAAGCGCCTGCGCCTGGAAGTTGACCGGCGGTAGGTCTGCTGCCTGTAGGTCTGATGGCCGAGAAGCTGCCGGGGATTCGTCTTGCGGTAGAGGGGTCACCGATAGGCTCCAATCCGGCGCGTGCGTCTGGGCCGGGCCAGAGCAGCCACGTAAGCCGCTTCCTGTTGCTGCGCCAGCAAGTCCCAGTCATAGTGGCGTGCCCAGAGGCGGCCCTGGGCGGCCAGCCACTCGCGCCGGGCCGGGTTACAAACCACTCCAGCGGCGGCCTGGGCAAAAGCCTGGGGATCAAAAGGCGCAATCAGCAGAGCGCCGCCCGGCCCGGCGACCTCGCGCAGCGGCCCGACATCGAAAGTCACCAGCGGCACCCCGGCGGCCTGCGCCTCGACAGCCACCATACCGAAGGTCTCGAAACGTGAGGGCATCAAAACGGCGTGGGCGCGGGCCATCAGGTCAAACTTGGCCGCGCCCTCGACCCGGCCCCGGAACTGCACGTGTTCTTCCAGACCGCGCTGGCGCGCAAGCTGCTCCATCGCGCCCCGGTCTGCCCCGTCCCCGACAATAAGCAGCGGCGGCGTCGCCGGGCCCAGTTGCTCGCGCACCCGCGCAAAACTTTCAATCAGCAGGTCGCCGCCCTTGTGGCGCAGGTCAAGGCGGCCCACGAACAGAAAATGTTCCGGGGGCTGCGCGGGCACCTCGAAGGCTTCCGGGGGAATCCCGTTGGGGATGACCTGCACCGCGCTGCCAGGCCGCCGGGCGCTGATTTCCCGGCCCAACCAGTCGGACACGGCAATAAAGTTGTCGTAGAGCGTGAGGCCGCGCCGCTCGACCAGATCGAAAGGAAACTTGTATTTTTCACGCATTTCCGAGGCAAAGAGCCACTGCACCGAGGCGATCAACGGGCGGCGAGTGTACAGCGGCGCGAGGCCCACGCTGAAGGGGGCGCCGAAATCCTCGATCAGCAGGTCGTGCGGCGTCGAGAGAATCACCGGGGCCAGCGCCGCGAAATAGCTGAGCTGGTCGAGCTTATTCCCTACTTGAGTGCCGACCGGCAGCCAGCGTACTCCCGCTTCCAGGCGGGGCCGCGCCCCCGGATACCCAGCAACCACCGCCGTCACCTGATGGCGCTGGGCCAGCCTGCGGTTGATTTCAAGCGTGCGGACAGAGCCGCCCCCGGCACCGGGCTGGCGCGGGTCTTCGTAGGCAAGGTGCAAAATTCGCATAAGACAAGTCACTCCTGGAAATGAACGTTCAGGTAAGCTAGGCGGCCCGGCTCACTTCTGGGGCGCGGCGCAGTTCGAACAGCACCAACAAAAAGGCGTAGACCGTCAGTGCGGCCAGCACCGAAACGATAACCCCGAAATCGAGGGTCAGGATACAAAACGCCCCGCTGAGGAGCAGGGTAATGAAATACCCCGCCCACCATGCCAGCTCGGGCCGGTGAAGCGCCCTGCCCCCGGCCCGCACATACTGCCGCCCAAGCAGCACACACGCGGTCAGGGCCGCCACGGCGAAGGCGAGGGCCGCACCTAACGCCCCCAGACGGGGCACCAGCAGCACCAGCAGCACCGCCTCGGTCGCCACGGCCCAGAACAGGAGGTAAGACGCCCGCCCCGCCGCGCCTGTGGCCTGAAACGCACTGGAGAGGAGCGTCGCCAGCACCAGCAGCCCTATGCCCACCGAGCGCACCTGAAGCAGCTCTACCGCGTTGCCGTAGGAAGCAGGAAACAGCAGGCGCAGCAGCGGGCGGGCCACCACGATAAGCAAAAGCAGCAGCGGCACCACGAACAGCGCTGCCTGCCGAATCACGCCGCGCAGTGCCTCCCGGGTGTTGGCCAGGCGGCCCGCCCGCGAAAACTGCGTGAAGGCGAGCGGTACCACCACCGAGGAGGCCAGAAAATAGGGAGCGTTCGCCAGCACACTGGCCGCCTGATACTGGCCCGTTACAGTGCGGCCCCCGCCGGGCAAGACCTTGAGCAGCATCAGGTCGAGATTCAGCAGCAAGGCGCCGCCCAGCAGGGCACCGAACATGGGGGCGGTGCTCCGGCGCGGCAGGTGCTCGACCTTGCCGCGCCAGCTCAGCAGCCCGCGCCGCCCGAGGGTCAGTGCGCCCAGACCCACCGACAGCAGCGCCCCGGCCACAAAACCGCCCACCGCCCCGGCGATGCCCAGACCCAGCACCACCAGCAGGGTTCCCACCACCGCCTTGCCGACCACCTCCGACGCCGAGATAAGAGCCAGGGCCGTAAAAGCTTCACTGCCCTGAGCCGCCCCCCGCAGCACGCCCACCACCGCAATAAGTGGCAGCGACAGCGCGGCCAGCAGGGTCACGTTCCAGCTTTCCAGGCCCCGCGCCAGTGGCCCCAGCAGGAATAAACCCACCAGCGCCAGCGCCATCAGCAGGCCTATGCCCAGGTTGCTGACCGCCGCGCCCCGGATCAGCCGCCGCCGCTGCGCTGGCCCGGCATCGACCAGCACCCGCGCCAGCGCCCACGGCACCCCAGATTCGAGCACCAGCCCCGCGATGAGCAGCAGGGTCTGCACAAAGGCGAGCTGACCAAAATCACCCGGCAGCAGCAGGCGGCCCATCAGGAGGCTAAAGGCGTAGTTGGCCACACTGCTGGCTCCGAACGCCGCCACCATCGCCACGCGCCCACCCGACTGGTCCGGGCCAAAGTTACCGGCCATACCCAGGGCGCTGACCGGGCGTGGCCCCAGCGTGTTTCAGCACGTCCAGACTGGCCTGCGCCGAGGCGTCCCAGTCAAAACGCCTGGCCCACTCCAGCGCCGCCGCCGAATAACGGGCACGCAGCCGAGCGTCTCCCAGCAGGCGGCCAATCCCTTCGGCAAAGTCCTGATCGTTCTGGGCCAGAATGCCCGTAACGCCGTCCTGAACGGCGACCCGCAGCCCCGGCACGTCATAGGCCACGGCGGGACACCCGTAGGCATTGGCCTCGATGACCGAAATGCCCCAGCCCTCATGCATAGACGGCTGAGCGAACACAGTCGCCACCGCCAGCAAGGCTTCCTTCTGAGCGTCATCGACAAACCCATGAATCTTGACGTTTTCCTGTAAGCCGAGTTCGCGCACCAGGTCTTCAAGCTCAGGCCGGGCGTCTCCGTCACCGGCGATGTCAAGGAAAATCTGCGGAAACCGCCCGCGCAAGGAGGCCACCGCCCGCACCAGCAGGTCAACCCGCTTGTATTTCTTGACCCGTCCCAGGTACAGAACTCGCTGGGCCGCCGGGGGCCGCAATGCTGTCTGCGGCGGCAATTGCACACCGTTATAGATCACGCTGATCTGCTGCTGGCGGTAGCCCAGGCGCAGCAGCCCTTCCTCGGTACTCGGAGAGACGGTGATAACCGGGCGGTCGCGGTACAGCCTGGGCACCACCTTGCTTTCCAGCAGTTGCCCGAATCGGGCGACCGGAGCCGGGAACTCACTGAACCACTGTTCTCCGTGCACATGGTGAATCAGCAGCGCCGAGGGCGTGCGGGTAAACAGCGGCGAGAAGAAGGGAACGCCATTGGAGATGTCCAGAATGCGGTCGAACTGACGGCCATACCGCAGCAAAAAAAGCGCGGCGCAGGCGTACACACTGAACTTGCCACCCATGCGCCGAATGATGACACCATGTTCGACCGAAACCTGGCGCGGGGCCAGGGTCCGGCCCGAATCTCCGCACAGCACTGTGACCTGATGCCCATCTCTGGCCCAGCGCTGCGCCTGTTCAAACAGGTTGATTTCGCCGCCCCCCGCCTGGGGATGTTCCAGCGACCGCCAGTTCAGGGCCAGGATACGTAGACCGCTCACGCCTCTACAGTACGCGAACCCTGAACACCGGTCGCTGGGCGCTCCTGACCACATAGCTTGAGACGGGCGAGTGAAACGGCGACTTCGCGTATAGTCGAGAACACTTTGAGCTTCGAGCCTTCCTTGTCGGCCCAGACCACCGGCGCTTCCAGAATATCGAAGCTGCGCTGCTGAGCCCGCAAAAGCAGATCGACATCGAAGGCCCAGCGCCGTTCACCGACCACTTGAGCCAGCTCACGGGCCGCCGCCTGCGTAAAGACCTTTGCCCCGCACTGGGTATCGGCGTAGGGCAGCTGAAACAGCCCGCGCACCAGCAGGCCAAAGCCCCAGCTGTAGGCACGGCGCGTTAGGGGCTGAGGGTTAGTAATGACGCTGCTACGCAGGTGGCGCGAACCGATGACCCCGTCATGTCCAGGCAGGCGGTCATAGAGGGACAAGAGGGACTGCGGCGCGGTCGCTCCGTCAGCGTCCGCAAAGCCTACCCGTGCGCCCGTGGCGTGGCGAAAGCCCTCCAGTACGGCCCCACCCTTGCCAATGGCAGCCTCGATGACCAGCACCTGTACCTGCGAGTGCCGGGCCGCAAACGCCTGCGCCAGTTCCACCGTATTGTCACGGCAGCCATTACACACGATCAGCAGCTGATAGTGCCGTCCGTACCGCGCCGTAAAAGCCTCGGTGTAAGCTTCCAACGCAGGCAAAAAGCGCTGCGCCTCATTATAGGCCGGAATGATCAAGGTGGCCGCGATGGCAGAAGGGTAGCGTGGAAAATTCATACCGACCTCACGCAAAGCCAAACAGCGGCTAAGAGGGTAAAAAAGAAAGGGAAAAGAGGGCAAGCATTTCCGCACCCGTGATCCACCCTACAGCATAGCCAGTAATAATGCCGAAAACTTAACATTTTTATGAGTTCTCTGCCTCATTCCACCGGCAAAAACACGATGCCCCACAACTCCGGGGTACCCACAAACTGCATCCTGACTAGCGTGAACACCAGTTCGGGTGCACCGGGGGGCACGTAGCGAATCGGCATCAGCGGGGCCGCGTCGTCGGCCGGGGTGACGTGCTGCCACAGCCGGGTAAAGTCAGGCAGAGGGCGCAGGGTTCGTAGCAGTTCGGCGCAGGCTGTCGCGCTTAAACTGCGCCAGCACATACCTGGCCCACGGCTCCCAGCCCGGAAAATGAACGCGGTGGCGTGGGTCAAAGACCAGCGAGAGCAGTGAAACCCCAGTCCGCGCATCAAAACCCAGTCCGCTCAACATGGCGACCGCTGCCGAATTCAGTGCCCGCATGTGCCAGGTGCCATCGTGCAGCACGGCGGGGGGAGGCAGCAGAGAGAGCAATTGCACGGCGACAGCGTCCACTTCGCCGGGCTCACTGGGAGACGATTCGCCTGCCGCGTGTCCGCAGAGCGCCAGGAAGTCCTGTTTTTCGGGGCCGCGCAGCATCAGCGCGTGCGCCAGCTCCAGACTCAACGCCGCCGAGGGCCGCGTGCGCTCACCGCGTTCCAGCTGCGCCACGTATTGCCGGGTACAGCCCACCTGCCGCGCCAGGGCCGCCTGGGTCAGTCCCAGGGAGAGCCGCCGGGCTATCAGCACCTGCGGCAAATTCGGAATCAGCGGGGACACCAGTTCAGTCCGGGGCCAGCGGTTCTACCCGTGCCGCCTCGTCCAGCACGCGCTCGGCGGGCATAGCTCCATTGGCCAGCACCTCCGCCGGGGGCCACGAAGTACGGCGGGTACAGCTTTTTTCGGTTCGCCTTGGCCGCGCACATAGGGTGGCCGTGAGGGGGGACAATGTGAGCATGGGGCCTCCTGGGGAGGAACTCGGGGGTTAGGGGGATGATTTGATTGCCGTGGCAAGAGGAGTCATGCGCTCAGATCCCCCCCACCAGACGCACCAGCGAGGCGGTAGCCGGGACCACAGGCCGCACCGGGCCGTCGGCCTAACTGGTCAGAATCAGGGCTTCCAGCAGGACGCGAATCAGATTCTGTTTGCTGCTGCGGCAGTCAAACATGCAATTTTAATCCTAGAGCCTGTCAGTATAGCAATCTGACTTTTTACGAAAAATATGTAAATAGCATAGTAAAGGTATCACGGATGGGTGTAGAACTGGGACATGCTGTCAGAGCGAAAACCCTACAAGAGCGACCTGGACGACGAACCTTACCTCTTCATCCTGCCTTACTTTCTGCTCGCTCCAGAAGACGCTCACCAGCGCGTCTACCCGATACGCGAGGTTCTCAATGCCGCCCTCTGGATTGGCCGTACAGGAAGCCAGTGGGAGTACCTTCCACACGACTTTCCCCCATACAAAATTGTCCATCAGCAACTGATGCGGTGGTTTGAACGAGGTTGCTTCGAAAACCTCGCTCACGACCTGCGTTCACTGGTTCGCGAGGACGCCCTCAAAGAGGGCGTTCCTACCGTGGCAATCGTGGATAGCCGCACGCTGCAAAGTACGCCCGAGAGTGGCGGACGTGCCGGATACGATGGTGGAAAACGTCGTAAGGGCAGCAAAATTCATGCGGCGGTGGACACGATGGGCAATGTCATCACGTTGCTCGTCACCTCTAGCAATGAGCAAGACCGAGCACAGGTCGTAGACCTGTGCCGAGAGGTGCAACAACTCACTGGTGACTACATTGACGTTGTTATCGCGGACCAGGGCTATACCGGAGAGCAAGCGCAGATTGATGCCGCCCTGAACGATGTGGAGCTTGTTGTAGTGGAGCGTCCGACTGGAGCGACGGGCTTTGTGCTGCTTCCGTTGCGATGGGTGGTCGAACGGACATTCGCCTGGACAGCGCGTTTTTGCCGTCTGTCACGTGATTTGGAGAGGCTGCAAAGCACTCTCCTGGGCTTCCACTGGCTCGTTGTATCCGTTACGCTCCTAAACAAATTAAAGCCAATTCTTGGCTCTTTAGCCTGACAGCCTCTAGCCCTGTTGGCTGCCAGTTGCAGCACCAGCCACCACAGCCAGCGTGTTTGAGCGCGGAACTGTAGCCAGCAGCTCCTTTCGCCGTCCAAACCATTAACGAAGCAAATTTCTGGCTATTGGGTGACTCTGCGGCTACCGTATCAGTTCCAGTCTATGGCCTGCGCCACGAACAGCAGTCCCAGCCCTACCACCAGCGTCCAGAACACGTTTCTGGTTTTCCACGCGACCAACCCGGCCACAATTCCGGCGACCAGGCGCGGGCCGAACGGCTGGAATAGTCCGTTATGAAACAGCAGTTCCGGGGCGACCAGGGCCGACAGCACTGCGGCGGGCACCAGTCCGAGCGAGGAGGTCACGCTTTCAGGCAACTTGCGATTACGTAGCAGCACCAGCGACGACGAGCGCAAAAACAGACTGACGAGGCCCACGCCCACGATCACCAGCCAGATTTTCATGTTTTCTTCTCCTGTTGCCGCTGCACGAGCAGCCCGGCCACGATGCCGCAGGCCGCCCCCACGATCAGGTTGAGCCGGAAGGGGAGACCGTGCGCCAGGATCGCCACCAGCGCCGAAACCGCAGCTACGAACAGTTGCGGGCGGGTTCTGAGCACGGGCAGCAGCAGCGCCACAAAACTGAGCGGCACGGCAAAATCCAGCGGCCAGCTGGCCGGAATACTGGCCCCCAGCAGCGCCCCGATTGCGGTGCCACTTTGCCAGACCAGCCACATCAGCGCCGAGGACCCGGCGTAGTAGCTCACGGGGTCAGTCTCGCTTTCAGGCCGTCCCATTGTGACCGCGTAGGATTGATCGGTCAGACCGTACGCCAGCGGCCAGCGCCGGGCCAGCGAAACGCCGCCGAACAGTGGCAAAATCGAGGCCGAGTACATCGCAAAGCGCAAGTTGACGATCAAGGTACTAAGCACGATCAGCAGCGTCGGCGCGTGGCTAGCGAACATCTGCGAGGCGACCAGCTGCGCCGAACCCGCGTACCCGATCAGGGAAAAGGCGATGGACTGTCCCGGCGTGAACCCGACCTTTACGGCAGCGATGCCCGCGACCATGCTAAACGGAATCACGCCCGGAATCAGGGGGGCGAAGTCGCGAAACCCGCGCCAGAACGCGGGCGAGAGGGAGCGGCCCACTTTAGTGATCCAGAATCTTGCTGAGGAACTGCTGAGCGCGTTCGTGTTTGGGGTTCTGGTAGAACGCCTCGGGGGTGGTGTCCTCGACGATGTTGCCCTGATCGAAGAACAGAATCCGGTCGGCCACTTCCCGCGCAAAGCCCATCTCGTGCGTGACCACCAGCATGGTCATGCCGCTGCGGGCCAGTTCCTTCATCACGTCCAGCACTTCTTTGATCATTTCGGGGTCAAGGGCACTGGTCGGCTCGTCGAACAGCATGATTTTGGGATCCATAGCCAGGGCGCGGGCAATGGCCACCCGCTGCTGTTGCCCGCCCGACAGCTGGGCCGGGTACTTGTGCGCCTGCTCCTCGATCCCCACGCGCCGCAGCAGTTCTAGGCCGCGCTGATTGGCAGCGGCCTTGCTGGTCTTGCGAACCTGAATGGGAGCCAGCGTAATGTTTTCCAGCACAGTCAGGTGCGGAAAGAGGTTGAACGACTGAAACACCATGCCTACTTCGCGCCGGATGGCGTCGAGGTTGCCTTTGCCATCAAGCGGAATTCCGTCCACGATGATGCTGCCCGCGTCGTGCGGGTCGAGGGCGTTGATGGTCCGGATAAAAGTACTTTTGCCACTTCCCGACGGCCCGATAATAACGACCACCTCACCCTGGCGCACACTCAGGTTGACCCCCTTAAGCGCCTGAAATGCGCCGAAGTGCTTCTGGACGCCCTGTGCCTGAATGATCGAGGCATCAGAAGTGACAGGAGCGACCTGGAGCGGTGCAGAGGAAAGCGGCGCAGTCATCATCAGATCATACTCGCCGGGAGCGGCAGGCTCCAGAGCACCCACCAAAAAGACGTCGCGTCCGCTCTAGACCTGCTGGCACACCGTTTTTTGCGCCCGGTCAGCGCAGCTTGTTTCCCGCCGAGATTAGGATGGCGCACCATTCCGCGTCAGCCATACCTCGCTGGCCCGGCAGCCATCTTTAAGGCGCTGTAACTGCCCAGCAGGGTAAACACAGCAAAAAACGCCTGGTTTGTGTCTCGTGGAAGCGTAACACCATGTCTTAGTCTGTTTTAGCGTGGGCGTAAGAGGAATGTCATACCGGGCGGGCTAATCTGTCTCTGTAGGCAGGCGGGGACAGCGTCCTCGACAGAAGCGAGCAGGACATACACCAACGAAAAGGCAAAACCGTCGTGAGGCGGTGACGCAAAGCCACGGAACCCCCAGGGTCCGCCGGGCAGCCGAAAGGAAAATTACTGTGCTGAAATTCAACACTGCCGTGTCTCCTTCCGGAGTCGCTGTCATCCACCAGAACTCCGCCAAACCCAGCCGTAAATTACAACTTCTTGCCGTGACCATGTCTACCGCGCTGTTGCTCGTCGGATGTGGTAGTCAGACAGACACCCTAGCGGCTACAGGCACCACTGGAGCGGCGGCTGCAAAGCCCGTCTCCCGCCCAGCCTCGGAAGCCCCTAACGTGAGCACCACGACCCCGGCAGTTTCTACACCCGCGCCCACGTCGCCCGTGACGACCCCCGTTACCACTCCGCCGGTGAGCGTGCAAAATACCAAGATGTATGGCGTGGTCGGCTCTCAACTTTCCAGACTCAAGACGGACTACGCCGCCGGAATCCGGATTCGCAGTCTCGAACTGGCCTGGGACGCAGCCGAGACGGGTGACGACCAGTGGAATACCGAGTACTTCGCGACCAAGAAAGCTGAACTCGCTGCCGACATCGCGGCTGGGTACAAGGTCGATCTCAACCTGGGCATCCAGTATCCGCCGCAATGGCTGCTGGCACAGCCCGACACGCACTTTGTCGACCAGCACGGCACGGTCTACAACAACACCCAGCCTGGAACCAATCCCCTGAACCCTGTGTTCAGCCAGGCCGTGCGCAACCAGCAGGCCGCCTACATTCACCATGTCTTTGAAGCCCTGGGCAGCAACTTTGCCTCTGTTCGCCTGGGCTTCGGCTACTACGGCGAAATCGGCTATCCGCCCGTAGCGCCGGGAGCCAACAGCTACTGGGGCTTCGACGCGGTCGCGACTGGTCAACGCCCCGGCCTGGCTCATGGCCTGACGCCCAATCCTGTCCCCAACTGGCAGGCCGTGACTGGCGAGAGCGCGGTAACCCCGGATGAACAGCTGCGGGCCAGGCAGCTCGCCACCTGGTATCTCGGCGCCTTGGGGAATTATCAGGACTGGCAGATTCAGACGGTGCGCCGTGATTTCGCCGGGCGACTGTTGATGCTCTACCCCTCATTCGGGATGCGTCCTGGGCAGGCCGAGCAGGCCATTCAAGACGGTCTACGCGGCAGAACTTCGCCCGAGATCAACGGCGAACTCCAGCGCGGCTTCGATTTCGCGGGTCTGGTCAACCGTCTTCAGGACCCCAAAGTCAGCCCGTATACCACCTGGCTGGATGCCGACGGCACTTTTGTCGATGACAGCAGCAGCAACATAAGCATGTGGAGCCCGGTTCATTACCTCGCCTACCTGTCTGCCCAGCATCCCCTCAACTTGCAGGTCTGGGGCGAGAACACCGGAGCCAACAGTAGGGCCGATCTGGAACGCTGCGCTCAGCGCGCCAAGCAGTACCATCTGGGCGGAATGTTCTGGGCCTTCAACGAACAGCTGTACGACGGTCGGCACGCCTCGATTGATGATGTCAGCCAGGTGGTCGCATATTAGAGGCTGTCTGAGGCCCATATCGTCGGAGTATCCATGCTGCCCTCTTCATCAGGCGCACAATCGCTGGAGCAGA
>NZ_JAGLBG010000039.1 GCF_018260405.1 Deinococcus sp. | reverse complement strand
ACTCAGGTGTCACCTCAGTTGGCCCGCCGTATTCCTACAGGACTATCACCTGCTGTGGTTCAGCTTTCCAGCTGCTTCAGATGGGGGGGCCAAATCTTAAATGGTGATCCTACAACCCCGAGATGCAAGCATCTCGGTTTGGGCTGATCCGGGTTCGCTCGCCGCTACTGACGGAATCGATTTCTCTTTCTTCTCCTGCTGGTACTGAGATGTTTCAGTTCCCAGCGTTCCCTCGCCAAAAGGCGTACCTGTAAACAGGTGGGTTTCCCCATTCGGACATCCCTGAGTCAAAGCGTATCTCCGGCTCGTCAGGGCTTTTCGCAGGTAATCGCGTCCTTCATCGGCTCCAGTGCCAGGGCATCCACCGTGGACCCTTAGTATCTTGACCTTCACTCGGCCACTCTCATGGCCGAGCTTTGTTATAAACGGCCAGACAATCGTCTGACACGCTTAAAATGATCATCTCGTATCTCGTTCACGCTTCGTTGTCATGCATCGCGCCTCAACCGAGGCTCAGAAACAATACAGGCCCACGCAAATTCTGTCAACCCCTCTGACTTGTGGTGGCCTTGACCTTCTCTGAGAATCAGGGGGTTTTCTCGTTCCAGACGCGAAGAGTGCAGACAAGAAGCATGGCCGCCAGCGGCAAAGGCACATCACCAAGCTCCAGGCGGAAATCCATTCCCTGCGTGAAGCTACCGGTGCGGCCACGCACCTCGCCAGCGTAATGACGCAGAGTGATGTCTTGACCAGCCGTGAAGGTACCGTAGCGCCCGCTGGCCCCTTCCGCTGTGAATTCTAGAACGGCCTCGATACCGTCGGATACGCCGCCCAGGTGAATCAGGAGTCGGTGGCCCTCGATGGTCGCCCTGAGATCAAAGCCCTGAGTAAAGGTCCCGACGCGGCCCAGGATGACCCCTTCACCGGCAACAATCTGGATATCGGCGCCTCCGGTAAAAGAACCGATACGTCCCCTGAACTCCTGGCCATCGAATTCACCGCGCAGATCAAGACCCTGTGTTATCCCGCCAAAGCGCCCTTGAAGACTCATGTGCTTAGGGTAGAGGGTAGAGGCTCACGAGGACCTGACGAACCGCGCCGGAACCTCGGAAGAACCGACCAACGACAGCTTTCCTTGCCCAAGCAGATATTCGGCGAGCGCCGCCGTCTGGTCGATCAGGAGAATGGCCTGAGCTTCACGGACGCTCGGGTAGAGGCGCAGCATAAGCTGTTCGGTGGTTTGGGGGACATCGGCGGCTTCGAGCAGCGCGGCCAGCTTGCCCTCATACCGCCCGCGCAGGTCGGTGATTCTTTGCCTCCAGTGCGGCATGGGCGCGTCGTGTCCACCCAGAGCAAGGTCTATCCCGGCGAGAGGCTCGATCTTGTCCAGCGAGGATAGATACAGGCTCAGGCCACCCCCACGCCGCACCCATTCGGGCATAAGCGGGGGGGAGTTGAAAGGCAGGAGGTGATCGGCTGTCAGCAAGAAATTATCGAGCCGCAGGCAGACCTGAGAACCCTCGTGGCCCGGCGTATGAATGATGTCGAAGCGGTCATCGAGGCGGTGGCCGTCCTGTAAGAGCGTTTCAACCGGTACGCCGGAAGGCATCCAACTTCTCTGTGCGCGGCGGCCTAAGCGCTGGGCATAGCTTCCGGTCACGCCAGTCCAGGCAACGTAGCGCTCGAACAGTGGACGGGCCTGCGCCAGATCACCCTGGGGGTCTTCGAGGGTCAGGCGGCCCCATTCATGCGCGGCCAGCGGCGCGTCTGTCTGGGTGCGGATCCAGGGTAAGCCCGCTGCGTGGTCCGGGTGGGCGTGGGTGACGATGAGCCGCGACAGGCTAGCCCACGACCACTGCTCGCCGTAGTCGCGCCGGATGGCCTCCAAGCCCGCGATCAGGCCGAGGCGCGACTGGGTTTCGTTGGTGCCCGTGTCGATCAGAGCCATGTAGGTCGGGGCGTGCGGGTCGCCTTCTACCACCAGAAACGAATTGACGCTGAGGTGCGCGAAGGCCCGGATGCTCATGACGTAGAACCGCGTGCCCCGCGACGTGACATGCCGGGTCAGGTGAGTGGTGGGATCGAACTCGAACATTCGTCTATTGTCCGTCACAGCGCAGGCCACCGGGCAAACTGAAGTGTCACTGAGATAAGGGGCAAAGGCCGGAGCTGCTCAAAAGCGCGAACAGCCGGGAAAGCCGTTCGCGCCTCAAGAAGCTTGCAAAAAAGGGTTGACTCAGAGGTCCAGCAGCATCCGGGCCGGGTCTTCAAGCAGATTCTTGATCATGACCAGGAACAGCACGGCTTCCTTGCCGTCGATCAGGCGGTGATCGTAGGAAAGCGCGAGGTACATCATGGGGGCGATGACGACCTGACCGTTCTGGGCAATGGGGCGCTCGATGATGTTGTGCATGCCCAAAATGGCGCTCTGGGGCGCATTGATAATCGGGGTGCTCATCATGCTGCCAAAGGTGCCGCCGTTGGTGATGCTGAACGTACCGCCGCTCATATCTTCCATGGTCAGCTTGCCGCTGCGGGCCTTGTCGGCGTATCCGGCGATGGCCTTTTCAATGTCGGCTAGGCTCATGTTGTCGGTGTCGCGCAGGATCGGCACGACCAGACCACGGTCGGAGGCCACTGCGATACCGATGTCGTAGTAACCGTGGTAGATGACGTCTTTGCCATCGACGCTAGCGTTGACCATCGGGAAGGCTTTGAGGGCCTCGGTGGCCGCCCGCACGAACAGGCTCATAAAGCCGAGCTTGACGCCGTGCTTCTTAACAAACTGATCCTGGTACTTCTTACGCAGGTCCATGCTGGGCTGCATGTTCACTTCGTTGAAGGTGGTCAGCAGCGCCGCCGTGTTCTGCACTTCCTTGAGGCGCTCGGCGATGCGGGCGCGGATGCGGGTCATGGGGACGCGCTGCTCGGTGCGGGGGCCGCTGGAAATGGCCGCCACCGCCGCCGGAGTCGCGCTGGGCATGGGCGTGCTGGTGGCCTGCGGAGCCGCTGCGGGAGCGCTGGCGTTCAGGGCGTCGGCCTTAGTGATGTTGCCCTTAGGACCGCTGGCCGCGACATCGCCGGGATTCAGACCCTTTTCGGTCATGATCTTGCGCACGGCGGGCGAAAGGTCGTCGCGGCGGGTCGCGGCGTCGCCCTGCTGAGCAGCGGCGCTCCCAGACTGAACGGCAGTGGTGCCCGCACCGCTTTCGCCCGCACTAGGGCTAGCGGCCTGATCGGCAGCCGGTGCGCCGGAAGCCTCAGCACTGGCAACCGGGGCACTGGCAACTGTGGGGCTGGCAACCTGGGCGCTGCCCGCGTCGCCCACGGTACCCAGCACTTCTTCCGAGAGCACCGTGTCGCCTTCTTGTTTGGCGACGCTCTGCAACACGCCGTCTTGCAGAGCGGTGACTTCAAGCACGACCTTATCGGTCTCGATCTCGGCCAGCACTTCGCCGCGCTTGACCGCGTCGCCAGGTTTCTTATGCCAGGTCAGCAACGTACCTTCGCTGACCGACTCGCTGAATACGGGGACTTTAATATCTGCCATGTCAGGCCCGATTCTACCCCCTGACAGCCGGTAAGAGGTCAAGGCCCGAAATCTTTCTGAATTGAGCAGCGGTCATAAGTACCTGCCGGGTATAGAGTGCGTCATGACGCACCTATACCCCAGGGCAACGGGAGAAGGCAAAAAGTAGCTGCTGGCGGAAGTGGGGTACAGGGGGATGAAGTTTCCCGGATGGGCGGAACTGTAGCCGGGAGCTACTTACAAGGTGGGGAAAGTCCTTGAAGGGGGCTTTCCACTTTTTTTAGCCTGGCGACTGGCAAGCTTGGGGCCCTGGCAATGGTGGCGGGCGGCGCGGCACTATCAGGCTCTCACCGCTGCCCGCTACAATCCTGGTCGTGTTGCCGACCCTGCCCCGTTATGTTCTGCGAGAAATCGCGCGACTGTACGCCGTTGGGCTGGCACTTTTCTTAATTTTGCAGATGACCGACGTGCTCAGCACCACCGTCGGCAAGGCGATGCAGTCACACGCCTCGTTCGGGCAGTTCATGACGGCTCTGCTGGCGATTATGCCAGACAAACTGAACCGCGCCCTGGTGATGTCGGTACCCTTCGCCATGTTGCTGGGGCTGTCGCGCCTGCAAAAAGACAGCGAGATCAAGGCGATTCTGGCTGCCGGTATTCGCCCGCTCAGCGTGATCTGGCCGCTGCTGCTGCCCGCCCTGCTGATTGGCGGGGTAACCTTCTACAACACCAGCACGCTGGTTCCGGCGGGGCAGGCCCGCTGGGAACGCACCTGGTACGGCATCTATGGTCAGCTTCCCCCTATTCCCAGCCAGGACAAGTACACGTATGCGCCGCAGGGAGCGCTGTATTACGCCGGACGGGTCACGCCGGACGCTGCTGGGCAGACCGCGCAGCTTTCTGGCGTGATGGTGCGGCGCGGCGACGACACCCTGACCGCGCTGGTCGGGCAGTGGAACCCGGCCAACAAAACCTGGACGCTGACCGACCCCTGGGTCACGCGCCCCGGTCAGGTGCCGACCCAGACGCTGGGGCAGTTGAGCGTGCCGCAGAACGACACCCTGCAACCCCCGCCCCCCGACCCGCGCAAGGTCAGCACCGTACAGTTGCGCCACGAGCTGGCAGGCACCGCCCTGACGCCCGAAAGCCGCCGCAACTACCAGTATCAACTGGCCTCGCGCTACGCCGACCCGTTTACGCCGATTGCCTTTGCGCTGGCAGCTGGCGGACTGGGGCTGCTGTTCAGAAGCAGAATCGCGGCGACGGGGGCCGTGGTCGTGTTTATCGCCTCGTTCTACGTGCTGTGGATCACCATGCAGTCGCTGGCTCCCGCCGGAGCACTTGACCCGGTGTTTGCCGCGTGGCTACCCAGTCTGGTTTTCCTCGTGCTGGGGCTGGTTCTGGCCTGGAGACTCAGGTGAAGAGGCGTGTGATGAAGAGGCATATGGTGAGAAGGCTAGTGGCGTGTGGCTGTTGGCTGGTGAAGGCCCGCAGAGCGCCTGCTGACTTGCACCTTCCTCCCCCTGCCCTTGGACCTTTAGACCCTGCGACTGTTCGCCGCGCCCGGCGCGAGGCCCGCCCATGACACGCTTCGAGCGTTATGTGCTAGAAGAAATCATCCCCGCGCTGCTGGGCGCACTGGTGATCGTGATTTTGCTGCTGGTGCTCGCGGCCCTTCAAGAAGTGATCGCGCCGCTGCTTGCCAAGGGGGCCAGTCCGCTGCTGGTCGCGCGGCTGCTGGCGCTCAACATTCCCTGGGCGATTGCTCAGGCGCTGCCGATTGGCCTGATGTTCGCCACCATTCTGGGGCTGTCGCGCTTGGCCGCCGATTCGGAGATCAAGGGGGCACTGGCGGGCGGTATTCCGGTGTCGCAACTGTTCCGGCCCGTTATGTGGCTGGCCCTGGGGATCACGGCCTTGTCATTTGCGATCAACGAAGGAATCGTGACCCGCGCCAAGATCCAGGCCCAGACCGTGCAGCGCCAGATCGTGTTCGACAACCCGCGCGTGATCGGGCTGGGCAGCCGCGATTCGGCGGGCCGCCGACTGGTGCTGACCGACGCCCTGAACCGGGCCATCAGCGTGGAACAGCTGCTGCCGGGCGGTGAGATGCGCGGGCTGCAAATTATCAGCATGCAGTCGGGACAGCCGCCGCGCGAGGTCATCACCGCCCAGAGCGGGCGTTTGCAGGGCAACGTACTGCACCTGCGCGATGGGCAGCGTATCTCGTACCAGATGGGGCAGCCCATCACGGTTTTGACCTTCAAGACAGGTTCACTGCCCGTGCAGGACGTGCAGGCCAGCTTCGACAACAGCGGAGGGCAACCTAAACCCATAGACCTGCCGCTGCGAACCCTGCTTGAACATGCCCGGCTCTACCGCCAGCAGCACGTTCCGGCCCCCGCCGAATTCACTGCGCTGCACCGCAAGTTTGCCGAACCGCTGGCGGCGCTGGCGCTGGCCTTCTTTTCGGTCAGTCTGGCGGTCTATACCTTCCGCAGCGGGCTGAACCTGGGCTTTACCTGGGCCATTTTGCTGGCGTTTGCGTACTACGCCACCTGGAGCGTCTTCCGGGTCATGGGCGAAAACGCCGCACTGCCCGCCGTGGTTGCGGCCTACTCACCCGACCTGATCGCGGTGCTGGCGGGATTAGCGCTGCTGTGGCTGGCGGCGCGCCGCTAAGAGTAGCCGCTCTTCACGCTTCACCGAACGCCTCACGCAAACGCAACCCAAAAACCTGAAAGCTGAGGCTGGGGCTGGCGTAGGCTTCGAGCGCCTGCTGCAAGTCGTCGAGCGCCGTGTCGGCCTGCGCCCGCTGGTGCGGAACAGACGTTCGCCACACAAAGCGCAGCGCCTCGGGGTGCCAGGTGGCGTCCCAGCGCTTTTCGAGCGCCTCGGCGGTTTCGAGGGTGGTCAGCAGGCCGGTTGCCAGAGCCTCTTGCAGCAGCCGGGCGTCGGCCAGGGCCGCACGGACCTTCTCAGCGTCGGCCAGCACCCCGGCGCGGCCCGCAGCGAAGGCGACCAGTTCCTCATCAGCGTTTTGCCCAGACTGCATCAGCGCCCGCGCCAGTTCCTGATCGCTGACTGGCGTGACGCTCAGGCGGGCGCTGCGACTGACGATGGTCGGCAACACTGCGCGGACATCCTCGGCCATGAACAGGAACAGGGCGTGGTGAGGCGGCTCCTCGATCAGCTTGAGCAGGGCATTGGCCGCTTCCGGCCCCAGGTATTCCGTCCCCGACACCATAACCACGCGGCGGCGAAAGGTGGGGCGCACTTCCAGAAATTCATAGACGTGCGTTTCGTACTCGCGGGCCTTATCACGGCCTTGTAAGACGGCCCCTACCGGAATCAATTTGCGCCGCGCCGCCTTGCCGGTGGTGGTGGTCGCCCTCGGCTCGACCAGTAGCAGATCCGGGTGCGCCCCCGCCGCCAGCGCCCGGCAAGACGGGCATTGGCCGCACGCCTCGCCGTACATGCCCCGCAGTCCGGTACAGTTCTGGGCCGCCGCGATGGCCCAGGCCAGCCCAGCCTTGCCGACCCGCGCTGGGCCCGTAAGCAGCAGGGCGTTGCCCCCAAAAGCCGTGGATTGTTCAAGCAGATGGGCGTGAATCATAGGAGGCATGTGGCGTGGGGCCTGTAGCGTGGGGCCAGCGCCTGTTGTATAAGCCGCACGCTACGCGCTACAAGCACTTATTTTCCAATGGCCAGCCGCGCCGCCAGCACCTGGGGGAGCCCGGCTTCCATCATCGCTTCCTGGGTGCGGGCGACATCGTAAGGCACCCGGATGACCTCGAAGACGTTACGCGAAGTGTCGAAAATGGCGTAACTGGCCTTGGGATTGCCGTCGCGGGGCTGGCCGACGCTGCCGGGATTCAGGATGACCCGGGCCGCCGGGGGCACCATGTACGTGCCGCCGTCCGAAAGGGGCTGGGTCTTGATCCACTCACCGACCGGCGCATTCAGGGTCGCGTAGACGATGGGCGTGTGGGTATGTCCCACGAACCCAATGCGGCCCTGCCACTGCGTAAACGCCTCTCTGGCCGCTGTGACCGAGTCCATGTACTCGTCGAGACTCGACGGTGTGCCGTGGCGGTAACGCGCCCCCACCAACGAATCGTCTATGCCGTCGCGCCAGGTCCGAATCCACCGAATGTCACGTTCGGTCAGGCGGGTAAGCTGCCACTTGAGAGCCGCCGCGACCACGCTTTCTTTGTACTCGCGGGTGTCGTCAGCATATTCGAGCAGCATCTGGTCGTGGTTGCCCATGACGCAGGTGGCGTCCAGGCCGCGCAGGGTTTCGACCACGTCGTGCGGGTGCGGGCCATAGCCCACTGCGTCGCCGAGGTGCATGACCTGATCGTAACCGCGTTTTTCAGCGTCACTCAGGACAGCCTGAAGCGCAGTGTTATTGGCGTGGATATCGGAAAGCAGCAGTTGCCGCACAAAGAGCATCATAGCGCGGTGCGGAGGTTTGACAAACTGATCTTGGTCACGCTTTTCGGTCTCTTAGACCGTTAAGGCGCTGCTGGTGGGTGGTTTACTCGGGTTAAAAGGTCTGCACAACCGTTTAACCCGAGTCCGTATTACGCCGTTTCCACCTGCGTCGCCTGAATCGCCGTCAACGCAATGGTGTACACGATGTCGTCCACCAGTGCCCCCCGCGAGAGGTCGTTTACCGGCTTACGCAGGCCCTGAAGCATCGGCCCCACGGCAACCACACCCGCGCTGCGCTGCACGGCCTTGTAGGTGGTGTTGCCGGTGTTGAGGTCGGGGAAAATGAACACCGTGGCGCGGCCCGCCACCAGGCTGTTGGGCGCTTTGCTCTGGCCTACGCTTAGCACGCTGGCGGCGTCATATTGCAGCGGACCGTCGACCAGGATGTCGGGGCGGCGTTCCCTGACCAGCCGGGTCGCCTCCTTGACCTTTTCCACGTCCTCGCCGGTGCCGCTTTCGCCGGTGCTGTAGCTGAGCATGGCGACCCGCACCGGCAGCCCAAAGGCTTTGGCACTGTCGGCAGACTGAATGGCGATGTCGGCCAGTTCCTGAGCGTTGGGGTTGGGGTTAATCGCCGCGTCGCCGTAGACCAGCACCTGCTCGGGCATCAGCATAAAGAAGATGCTGCTCACCAGACTGCTGCCGGGGGCCGTTTTAATCAGCTGAAGCGCGGGCCGCACGGTGTTGGCGGTGGTATGTACCGCGCCCGACACCAGGCCGTCGACCTCGCCCGTTGCCAGCATCATGGTGCCCAGCACCACCGTGTCTTCCAGCTGCGCCAGCGCCTGAGGCTCGGTCAGGCCCTTGCTTTTACGGAGTTCTACCATCGGGGCCACGTACTGCTCACGCACGCTGTCGGGGTCGATGATTTCCAGGCCCGCCGGAATCTCCAGCCCTTGGCCCTGCGCCACCTGCCTGACCTTGTCGGGCTTGGCGAGCAACACGCAGCGGGCAATGCCTTTTTCGGTGCAGCGGATAGACGCCCGGATGGTGCGCGGCTCCTCGCCCTCGGGCAGCACAATGCGTTTGCCCGCCGCCCGCGCCCGCCCAATCAGCTCGAAGCGAAAGGCGCTGGGCGGCATCCGGCGCTCGCCGTCGCTGCTGGGAACGCGCAGTTTTGCCCCCAGTGGCACGGTATCGAGCCGGTCAGCGATAAAGTCCAGCATCTTATCCATGCGCGAGGTGTCGTCTTGCGGCACGCGGGAATCCATGTGGGCCAGCTTGGACGCCGTTTCGAACGAATTGGTCGGCACACGCAGCACCGGCAGGCTGCTGGTCAACGCCACCTCGCACAGCCGCTGAATGCTGGGTTCGGGCGAGGTGCCGGAGGTGTAGACCACACCCGCCAGCGGAGTGCCGCTCATGTGGCTCAGCGCGGCGGCCATAATCACGTCCTCACGGTCAGCGGGCGTGACGATCAGCGCCCCCGGTGAGAACAGATTGGTCATGTTGGGCACCGTGCGGGCTGTGACCACGGTGCCAGATACGCGGCGCTGATTGACCTCGCCCGCATTGACGATTTCAGCCCCCAGATAACGGGCAATATCGCTGGTACGCACGGCCCGCAGCTCTGGCGAGAGGCCCACCACGCCTAGCAGCGGCAGTCCGCCGGAGGCCAGCACGCGGCTCCTGGCCCGCAGCTCGGCCATCAGGGTACCGAAATCCAGGCCCTGCGGCGCAAAGTTCAGGACAAATCCGGCCAGCCCGGAGCCGTCGCTGCGGCGGTAGTTCTGCGCGGCGATCTCCAGCTCATCGGCCAGTTCTGCCGGGGTCACGCCCGCCAGACTGCTGACCAGCACGGTATCAGCTTCCAGGTTGCGGGCCAGCGAAGCGTTCAGCGCCCCCGCATAGACGTTGCGCTCGGTCAGCGCCAGCCCCTCGGCCACCAGCACGTCAACCCCATCCGGGGCCGCCTGCTTGGACAGCGCAATGATTTGCTCCATCAGCTCCTCTTCCTGGCCCTGGCTGAGCTGCTCCTCGGCAGTCGCCAGCAAGATGGGGTCGGGCGTGCCCACGAGGTGGCTCACCGTGCGGGCAAAATGCACGCTGTCGTCGGTGGCTTTTTCGCCGGTCTGGGCAATGGGCTTAAGGAAAGCAACGTGCAGGCCCTGACGCTCCAGGGCGCGGGTCAAGCCCAGGGCGGTGCTGCTGAGGCCGACGCCGTTGCGGGTGGGGGCGAGGAAGAGGGTTCTCATGTTGGCTCCTTCAGAAGTCGGGGGCGAGTGGGAAGGAACTGCCCGGTTCAACCGGCGGTCAGTCTAGGCAGCTGGCGCACTAGTGGGAGGGAACCGTAACTTAATTTTCCCCCACCAGCGCCGCTGTTTCCCGCGCAATCGCCAGTTCCTCATTGGTATTGACCACCAGCGCCGCCGGGCTGCCTGCACGGGTAATCCGGCCCGACTGGCCGCGCACGGCGACCTTGTTGGCCTCGTCATCCAGTTCAAAGCCCAGCACCTGCAAACGCTTCAGGGTGGCGGCCCGGACATAATCGCTGTTTTCACCGATGCCGCCGGTAAAGACCAGACCGTCTACCCGGCCCAGCGCCACCGCCATCTGCGCGATAGCCCTGGCGAGACGGTAGACGAACATTTCCAGCGCCAGACGCGCCTTTTCATTGGTCGCGGCGGCAGCTTCCAGGTCGCGCATGTCGTTGGTCAGGCCGGAAACGCCCAGCAGCCCGCTCTGTTTGTTCAGCGTGGCCGTCACCTCCTCCACGCTCAGGCCCGCCTGACGGTTCATGTACTCGTGCAGGCCGGGGTCCACGTCGCCGCTGCGGGTGCCCATCATCAGGCCGTCCAGCGGGGTCAGGCCCATGCTGGTGTCCAGGCTCTTGCCGCCCGCCACCGCGCACACGCTACAGCCGTTGCCCAGGTGGGCGGTGATCAGGTTCAGGTTGTCCAGCGGCTGGCCCAGCATTTCGGCGGCCCGCTCCGCCACGAAGCCGTGGCTGGTGCCGTGAAAGCCGTAACGCCGCACGCCATGCTGCGTGTACCAGCGCTCCGGCACGGCGTAGCGGTACGCGGCGGGCGGCATGGTCTGGTGAAAAGCGGTATCGAACACCGCCACCTGCGGCAGCTTGGGAAAGGCTTCCAGCGCCGCCTCAATTCCGGCCACATTCGCCGGATTGTGCAGCGGGGCCAGCGGGATGCACTGCCGGATGGCCGCCAGCACCGCCGGGGTAATCCGGGCTGGGGCATTGAAAACGGCCCCGCCGTGTACGACCCGGTGGCCCACCGCGCCCAGCTTTGCGCTCAGGCCCATCGCGTCCAGCTCGGCCCGAATAAGCGCAAAAGCGTCGGCGTACTGCCCGCCCACCAGTGCCTGCTCACGCTTTTCGCTGCCGCGTTTGATGGTCGCGCTGGCCCCCGCGTGGCCCACCCCGACGCTGCCTACCCGCTCGAACAGGCCCGACAGCGGCACCTCGGAAGGGTTTTGCGGGTCAAGGACGGCAAATTTCACGCTGCTGGAACCGCAGTTCATCACCAGAATAAGCATGGGTCTATTGTGGCAAAGATCAGTCAGGGAAAGGCGCGGCCACCCGGCCCAGGGTCTCGGCAGCCAGAAGGCGTCTGCACTACGCCGGGAATCAGCGCAGCCGGGTAACTTGCCGCACTTCGGGGGCCCCGGGCACATGCTCGAATTTCAGAATGGGGGCGTCCGGGTAGTCGGCGTACAGCCCCTCGCCCCACTCGATCACGCTGGCCCGGCTGCTCTCGATCAGGGCTTCTAGGTCCATTTCGTACAGCTCGTCCGGGTCGCGCACGCGGTAGGCATCGACATGCAGCACCTGCCCGTCACGCGCCGGATAGACATGCATCAGGGCGTAGGTCGGGCTGTTGACGCCGCCATCAAAACCGTAGGCCTCCACCAGCCCCTGTGTAAAAGAAGTCTTGCCCACCCCCAGTTCGCCTTCCAGAAACAGAACTGACCCGGCAGGAACCACGCGGGCAAATTCAGCGCCAAGCTGCTGCTGCTGCTCTAGGCCGTACAGTCGCCGGGTTTCGCCTGGAGTCAGAATCATGTGGCCGTAGTTTAGCCAACTTTACGCGGGCAAGGTATCGCTGCCGCTATCGAGCCACTGGCCCGCGACTTTTTCTAGACCGTCCCAGTCGCGGCCACGGGCCAGACGCCACACTCCCGGACTGATTAAACGTGCCGACCAGACATGCAACGCATCGGCCATATCGAGCCGCTGTAAGCCCAGGTGATCGGCCTGACCCAGCAGGCCAGCCACTTTCGTCAGGTGATCGTCCTGGGTGCCGTCGACCACGCGGCCATCGACCACGTTCCAGCGGTCTACCTGACCGGTATTGAAGCGTCCCCAGTCGGTTTCATTGGCTTCTCTAGGGTGGGCAGGCGGAGTGTAAACCGGGGGCGCCTCTATCTCTCCAGACAGCTCTTTGGAAGCCGAACCGGACAGCAGGGACGCCATCATCAAGTTCAGGTCGCTGCCACCCGAACTTGCCCCCGGGGCAGGCGCGTCGCCCAGGCCAAACAGGCCACTTTCACCACTGTTATTGCCGCCCATAACATCACTTTCACCGAAGTCGAACACGTCCAGTAGGCCGCTAAGGGCGTCACTGCCGAACGAAGAGGTCACCTCCTGCGCGGCCTGATATTCGGCGCGGGCTTCGGCCAGCAGGGCCTCGGCGTCGGTGAGGGTCTGGGCGTAGCGTTCACGGGCCTGGGCACTCATCGGCCCCAGGCGGCGCTGCGAACGCAGGGTGTCAGCCAGACGGCCCAGACGCTGCGTGGTTTCGCCAGCCAGTGAGCGAACCTTGTCGTATTCCTGCACCACATGGTCGGCCCGTGCGTCCAAGCTCTCGCGCTGCTGGGCCGCCTGCCCCATGTGCTGTTCCAGGGTAGCCCACAGCGAGCTCAGACCGATTTCGCGGCCACGCGCCAGCGTATCGCGGGCCTCGGCCAGCGCCTCACGCAGGCTGTTTTCGGCCCCCGGAACGTCACGCGCCGAGCGTTCGATTTCGGCCAGTTCGCGCTGCTGTTCCAGAATCCGGTTCGCCTCGACCGGCGAACGGTTGAGCGCATTGATACTGATACGCAGCTCCATCAGTTCGTCGGTCGCGAGGCTGCCGCTCGACAGGGCCATGCGCGCCACGTCCAGCGCCAGCTGCACATCGGAACCTGCCGTACCGCCAGGAAGGGCAGCCAGCTGATTTTCTAAAGACGCCAGCTCACTGCTCTGCTCGGCCAGGGTAACGTCGCGGGCCTGTACAAGGGTCGTGCGCCAGGCACCGACTTCCTCGACCGCCAGCTGGCCGTTGTTATGCCGTCCCCGCAGCTGCTCGTTTTGCTCCTGAAGATCGGGGCGAACCCGGAACAAGGCGGCAAACTCGCGGCTCTGATCGTTCAGCTGCCGTCCGGCGTGCTCTTGCTCCAGCGCCTGCACCCGGGCCTGAGCATTGGGGGCCAGCGCCGCCGAGGTTTCGACCCCCTGCACTACGCTGCTTTCCATGCTTTTACGCAGCTTGAAACTGATGTTCCGCGCCCGCTCGACCTCGCCGGGCAGCAGGGTGCGCTGTTCCTGAGCCTCGTCGATCTGGGCAATCAGGCTTTCGAGACGGCGAACGTCACGCCCGCCCACCCCGCTGACCCGGGTAAAGGCCGCCTTGAACTCGGCCAGATCCTGGGCCTGGGCCACCAGACCTTCTTCCAGCTTGCGCTCCATCTGGCCGATGAGTTCCTGACCTTCGTAGACCAGCGCGTCAACGGGCCGCCCAGCCGCCTCCTCGGTGCGGGCCAGCCCCAGCACGCCGCGCAGACGCTGGGCTTCCGGCCAGTCGAAGTACAGGGTAAATTTGCGCGATCCTTCTTCCAGCGCATTGACCTGGCTTTCAAGCAGTGCCCGCGTCGCGGGGGGCACGTCCGGCATCTTCTCTAGCTCTTTGAGCACTTCCATGACCCGGCGCTTGGCCAGCGGCGCAGGCACCGTATGTTGCAGCCGCTTGTAAACGTCGTTTTTCAGAATCTGTTCGAGTGTGTGCGCGTCCAGCGAATCGAGATCGGTGCCGCGTGCATTGGCGGCGTCGTGCAGCACGCGTTCCAGCGCCCGCGAGGAAGCGAGGTCGCCCAGCATCTTGACCGCCGTCTTGTAGAGCGGAGCGCGGCTCATCGGAGCCAAACCCTTGCCGGGGCCAGCCGAGTAGCTACGGGTTTAGTGGTGCTCATCAGACCTCCTCGTCCCAATCGAGACTGGTATGGTCCGGGTTGACCGCGACCACAGGGGAAATTTTGGTTTTATTCTTCTGGCTGGGCCGGGTACCCAGCAGCCCGAACTGGATACACAGGCCACGGAAGCCGTAGGTCGCTAGCGCTATAGCCACCAGACTGAGCAGCCCGCGAATGGGCAGCCCATAAGCCGCCTGCAACAGGGTGAGATTAGTCAGCGACCGCAAGAAAGCCGCCCCGGTCAGGTCGCCGACCCAGCCCAGGAACCCAAAGACGCCTTCTAGAACAGTAGGCAGCAGCAGCAGCGCCAGCGCGGTATTGATGGCCCGCCAGAAAGGGTTACGGTTACCGAAAGCCAGATTAAGCAGATAAAGTGGCGCGGCGCAGGCCAGGGCCAGCAGCAGCCCCAGCACGGCCCGCAACCCGCCACCAAAGAGACGCGACGCACGGCCCGAAAGCGTGTCGAGGACGCTGACTGGCCGCCCGGCAGCGCGGCTTTCCAGCGCCCCTAGTTCGGCGGTCAGCGCCTGTACGTCGGCTGGGCGCAGCCCCTGGCGTGCGGCCAACGCCTGAGCATGCCCGGTAAAGGCGTCGTAGCCCGCCGCGTGGCGTAGGCCTGCTGGCGCGGTCGCCAGGACGCCAGGAACAGTGGCCAACTGCCTGCGGGCCTTGACCATGTCGGCATGTCCGGCAGCGCTCAGGGCGCGGCCCAGCGCGGCGTAAGCCCCGTTAAGTCCGCCTGCCCCGGGAACGTGAGACAAACCGCCGCCCACCACTGGGCCACCAGCCGCACCGCCACCTGCCGCACCGCCACTGGGCTTGACTCCCGTGACTTTAGGAGCCGACTGCGCCGGGGAAGCGACAGGGGCCACAGACATGTGGGCCGTGGGCACCGTGGCCAGCGCACGGTTCAGGGCACCTGCGCCCGTTTTGAGGCGGCTTAGGCTGGTGGTCAGGGCCACCGTGTTTCCCGCCGCCAGCTGAGACAAAGCGTCTTGAAACTGCGGGGCGTCAAGGGGCGGGGTCAAGTTCCGGCCCGTGTCCTGCACCACCGTAAACCAGCTGCTAGCCCGCGCCAGATTCAGGTAGTTGCCTGAAGTCTGCCGGGGCTGCACCTGGGCCAGTGAAGCCCCGACCTTCTCGGCAGCGGCTTTTTGCAAACGCCAGGTCACCAGATTGACCTTGCCCGCCCGGGCATCGGCGACCAGGGCCTGCGGATCAGCGCCTACTTCAAGGGCCAGCAGGCTTAAGCGCTCGGTGGCGTTCTCGGGCGAGGTAGCCAGCACAGTCACGGTCTGGTCGTACAGCGCCTTACGCAGCAGGCCACGGGCCAGCAGCAGCTGCGCTTGTAGTTCAGCCGGAGTCCGCGACTGGGCAGCCCGCGCCGCATCCAGCGCGTCTCGCATGTCCGAGACGATCTGCGAACTGCCCAGGCTGGGCGAAAGCCGACCAAAAGCCTGCTGCGCCGCATCGAGGTACGACAAGGTCCGTACGGCGTCGTGCCCACTGCTCTGGGCGGCGGCGTCCAGCGCACGGGTCAGCGCCTGGTAAGCGCCCAGATCCTGTGCCCCGGCCTGACCCACACAGAGCAGCAGCGCCACGCTGAGAGCTGCCCGGGAACTGCGCTTCACACTGCTGCTCCAAGCTGTTGCAGTTCGGCCAGCAGACGACCGATGTTGACCTGTGGGCCAGCAATCACGGCGATGCAGTAGGTGCCCAGTGGGCGCATACAGACGGTTTGTTCGCCCAGCTGGGCCGACATCAGTTTCAGGTGCCGTTTCTGGAACAGCAGAGCCGTCGCTGCGATCACAGCACTGAGGCCCTTGGCGTCACGCATGGCCTTGACGCGCAGCACCTCGCCGCTGGACAGCGACACCAGCACGCCCTGCACCCCCTGCATCCGCCCGAGGTGCTTGATGAGGTCCTCCTGACCGACTTCCGTGGTGAGGTCGAAGGTTCGCAGCGAGAGTCCAGTGCTGAATTCAGGATCATCAAATTCGAAGTCGTCGGCGCCCAGCTCGTTGCCGTCATGTGCCGGGTTGGTCGGCGAAATCAGGGTATCGTCCCAGGAGGCGAAAGAACCCACATCCGTAAAAAGAGTTGGGGCTTTGGGAAACTGGCGCTCGAGCAACTTAGACAGCGCCGTCAGTTCGGCCTCGGCGCGGGCGGAGGGCAGGGCGGCAGTGAGGCGCGTTTTCAGCGGCCCAAACAGTACGCCCTGCATCTGCTCGGGCGTGACCTCGGCGGCATTCAGGCCTTTTTCCTTGAGGGCAGCCTGAAGCATAGTCTCGGCTGCGCGTGCAGACACACTGCTGGTCAGGGCCTGCACAATCATGTGGTAAACGGAATTCGTCATTATGAAAGACCTCGGGACAGTGCTGTTCTGCCAACTTCGGAAAATACCAAAGTGCAGAATCCTAGAGCCAGTATAGAGAGCTACAGCTTACATTTTTGTTGCACCTTAAACGACTCCGGCAGGGCACTTTTAGACTTCCGGCAAAAGTCGGCGAGCGGCGTACAGGGTGTTCAAAAGGCGCACGGCCAGCCCATAGAGAGGAAGGCTGCAGGCGGCCCCCACCATCAGCGCACCTGAACCGCCAAGGAGAGGGCTGTGCTTACACCGTGTACAGGCCCACACCAAGCTTGGTGAAACAGACTGGACGGCTCGGGCAACTTCCTGAGCGTTTTTTGGCAAGTGGGCCACTCCTTACGGGCCACGAGGACAGGGACCGTTCCGTTTACGGCTCAGGCAAGCTCTGGACCAGTAAGACAGAGGCGCAGGCCATAAAGCCCAGAGTCTAAAATCACACTTTGACCCAGAGGGGAATAAGGCGTCTGGGTCGGGCACGGGCGGCGTTCAGCAAAGGCTGAGCAGACAAATCTTACAGGCGGGGATCATAGTCTTAATTTATACATCAGAATGCTATGACAGACAGGATATTGCCTTTAAGACGCTGAATAATTGACTGCATAAGTCGCGCCTTCTACCCCGGGACGGCTTTTTTACAGCGCTGACCCCGCCAAAGTCCTGTCAGCCTCCGACTTCCCAGGCATCAGAAGAGTCCTGCAATTAAAAAAGTGCGTCTGGGACACAAAAAAAAGTCTTACAGAGGCCTGACCGCCATCGGGGGCCGTTAATCAACAGGCTCTGTCAATGGCTGGTCAGGGGGTTTTTTTTAAGCTTTGGTCACTTCAGAGCCACACAGCGCGGTGGCAAAAGGAAACCCTCATGCAAAAGAAATTCCTCCCCCTCCTGCTTCTCCCCGTTCTCGCCCTCGCCTCCTGCGGCGGCACCAGCACCCCCAGCAACAACACCGCCGCGACCAGCCCCGCCAGCACCAACAGGAACGTGAGCAGCGTCACCACGACCAGCAACACCGCCACGGCCCAGGCCCAGAGCGCTGGCGACCAGACCAAAACCGCCGAAGAACTCCAGATTCTCAACGAACTGAACGCGGCCCGCGCTGTGGCCCGTGACTGTGGCGGCAAGCACATGCCCGCCGTCGGCCCCGTGACCTGGAACGGCTACCTGGCCTCTGCGGCCCGCGCCAACGCCCTGGATATGGCGACCCGCAACTTCTTCAGCCACGTGACCCCTGACGGCAAGACCATCAGCAACCGCGCCGAAGCCGCCGGATACACCAACTGGACCGAACTGGGCGAGAACATCGCAGCGGGCTACGGCGTGGGCAACGTGACCAAAGGGTGGCTCGACAGCCCCAGCCACTGTGAAACCATGATGGACCCCGCGCTCAAAGAAGTGGGCATCGGCTACGTCTACAAGCCCGGCAGCACCTATGGCACCTACTGGGTCGAAGACTTCGGCACCCGCTGAGCACCCTGGGCCAACCAGACCGGGTTAAGTAGACTGGAAAGCAGGAAATGAACGTGAAACTCTGAAGTTCCGTTCAAAATGAAAAAAAAGTGGGGCAGGGCCGTTCTGTGAGGGGAGCGGTCCTGTTCCCTATTTGGTTGTGATCATGCAAAGACAATGCGGCGTGGCAGGCGGGCCCCCCGGTTAAGAAGTGGCCCGCCTGCCCAGCGACAATCCCAGCGACAATCATCCGGACTGCTGTCTGTTTCGTTAACGACCCGCAAGGGCAACGTGGTACCGCAGCGGGTGGCCAACTCTACGCCCGACAGTCCCCTTTGCGGCCATTCGCTCTGCGGCCCACCTCTACTACCGGACTGGCGATTGAAACAGTCAGGTCGGGGATCAGCCCCCCAGGTAAGCGTGCAGCACGCGCTCGTCGTTTACCAGCTTGGCGCTGTCACCGTGGAAGGTCATCTGGCCCGCTTCCAGCACGTAAGTCCGGTGACTGGAGTTCATGGCGAGTTTGGCATTCTGTTCGACCAGCAAAATAGTGGTGCCCTGCTCGTTGAGTTCACGGATGATGTTGAAGATCTCGCGCACGATAATCGGCGCAAGCCCCAGCGAAGGCTCGTCGAGCAGCAGCAGCCGGGGGCGGCTCATGAGGGCGCGGGCAATCGCCAGCATCTGCTGTTCACCGCCCGAAAGCGTGCCCGCCAGCTGAGCGCGGCGCTCACCCAAACGGGGAAAGCGCTGGTACATCTGTTCGATGTCGGCGCGAATCGCGGCTCTGTCGTTGCGGGTATAGGCTCCCAGTTCCAGGTTGTCCTGAATGCTCTGGCGGGCCAGCACCTGACGGCCCTCGGGACTCTGGGCGATGCCCAGTTTAACGGCCTCGTCGGTGGGAATGCGGCTGATATCGCGCCCGGCAAAACGGACGGTGCCCCCGACTGGCCGCAGCATCCGCGACACGGCCCGCAGGGTGGTGGTCTTGCCCGCACCGTTCGCGCCGATCAGGGTCACGACCTCGCCCTCGTCTACGTGCAGCGACAGGCCGCGCACCGCCTGAATCGCGCCGTAATTGACACTGAGGTTTTCGATTTCGAGGAGGGGCATCAGCGGCAACTCCGGTCAGTGGGCCGTGGGGTGTGGGCCGTGGTGAAGGACGCAATGCCCGGCGAGCGGTAGCCATGTGCCATTTGCCTTCGGCCTTCGGCGGTTAGACGCTTTGACGTGTTGACGTGTGGACCTCCTATCATCATTCCCCTCCCAGATACGCTTCGATCACTTTCGGGTCACGCTGCACGCTCGCCGGGTCGCCGATGGCGATCAGTTCACCGAAATTCAGCACGGCTACGCGGTCGCACAGCCCCATGACCAGCGGCACGTGGTGTTCGATGAGCAGCACCGTCAAGTCAAAGCGGTCACGCACCTCACGAATGAAACTGGTCAGCTGGCCCTTCTCGGAGGTGTTCATTCCGGCGGCGGGTTCGTCGAGCAGCAGCACGCGCGGCTCAGTCGCCAGGGCGCGGGCAATTTCGAGCCTGCGCTGATCGCCGTAGCTGAAATTGGCGGCCAGTTCGCCTGCCCGGTCACTCAGGCCGACCAGGTCCAGCAGTTCCCAGGCGCGGCGCTCGACGCCCAGCTCCTCGGCGCGGGCTGTGCCGAACACACCCTGCCACAGTCCGGCCCGCGTGCGGATGTGCTGGGAGATCTTGACGTTTTCCAGGGCCGAGAGACCCCGGAACAGCCGGATGTTCTGAAAGGTGCGGCTGAGGCCCAGCGCCGCGACCCGGTGCGGCGCGAGGCCGGTCACGGTTTGCCCCTTATAGGTCAGGGTGCCGCTGCTGGGCGGGGTAAGGCCGGTCATCAGGTTGAACAGGGTGGTCTTGCCTGCCCCGTTAGGCCCGATCAGGCCAAAGATTTCGCCCTCGCGCACGTCGAAGGACACCTTGTTGACGGCCACCAGCCCGCCGAAACGCCGCGTCATGTCGCGGGCTTCGAGTACGGTGGGCCGCACCGAATCAGTCGTGGCGGTCACGAGTTCACCTCATTGGGTTGCCTAGGTGGTGGGGGTGGCGAGCTTGCGGGCGGCGGGGTCGGGGGCCGCCGCAGGGGACGGGGCCGCACCAGCTTCTTCAAGGCTCCGACGATGCCCTGGGGCAGATAGAGACTCGCCACGACCAGCACCAGTCCGTTGATGACCAGCCGCCAGTCAGCCAGAAAGCGCAGCACTTCGGGCACGGCGGTCAGCAGGGCGCCGCCCACCACCGGCCCCCACATGTTGCGGCTGCCGCCGATGAGGACAAACGCCAGCGTGGCGATTGAGGCATCGAAGGTACCCTGCTTGGCGTTCCAGGTATTCAAGAAGGGCGCACTCATCGCGCCGACGACTCCGGCCAGCACCGCGCCGATCACGAAGGCCATCACCTTGTACTTGGTCGGCGGCACGCCCATCGCGTCGGCAGCCAGTTCATCCTCGCGGATGGCGTCGAAGGCGCGGCCCACGCGGGAGCGCTCCAGCTGCCAGGCAAACAGCAGCGTCAGGATCAGCAGCGGCCCGAACAGCCAGATATACTGCCAGTCGACCAGCCCGAACGCCTGCGGAATACCGAAAATGCCAATAGCGCCGCCGGTGATGGTCATGTTGAGCGCCAGCACCCGCAGAATTTCGACGAAGGCGATGGTCGCCAGCGCCAGATAGATGCCGCGCAGCCGTAGCGCCGGAACCCCGACCACCACGCCCAGCACGCCCGACAAGATGGCCGCGACCAGCCAGGTCAGCACGAAGATGCCGCCCCCCAGACTGTCCCGCAGGCCGCTAAAGGCCGGATTGGTCAGCATGATGGCGGCAATGTAACCGCCCAGCGCATAAAAGCCGGGGCTGGCGAGGCTCAGCTGCCCGGCCCGCAGAGGAAAATACAGGCTCAGGCCCAGCAGTCCGGCCTGCACCATCGTGACCAGCAGGTGGCCATACGTAGAAAGAAAATCGTTCATAACCTTAAACCTTTTGGATGGCCGACTTGCCCAGCAGCCCCTGCGGACGCACCAGCAGAATGACGAACAGCAGCGCGAACGCGACCACGTCCTTGTACGCGCTGTAATCGGCGGGCACAAAGGCTTCGGCCAGCCCGATGACCAGCCCGCCCAGCACCGCGCCGGGAATGCTACCCAGCCCGCCCAGCACAATCACGGCCAGCCCCTTGAGGCCGTAGGTCACGCCGAAGTACGGCCCCGCGACCCCGAAGGCAGTGCCGACCAGCGTACCAGCCAGCCCGCCCAGAAAGCCCGACAAAAAGAAGGTAATCAGGATAAAACGGTCCACGCTAATGCCCAGCAGACTGGCCGTACCCGGATTTTCAGCGACCGCCCGCAGCGCCTTGCCGACCCGCGTGCGCCCGATGACATACCCCAGAATGGCGAGCATGACCATACTGACCGCAAAAATAATGATCTGAACCGTGCGAATAATGACAGTCTTGTCGCCAATATGAAAGCTGAGGGCCGGGGGCACGTCACCGTAGGCGTTCGAGGGAAAGTTATAGATTTCTGCGCCCACCATCAGCTGAATCAGGTTGATCACGACCAGCGACACGCCCAGGCTGCTGACCAGCGCCATCAGGGTGTCGGCCCCGCGTGCGCGCATGGGCTTAAAGGCGAGGCGCTCGATCAGCACGGCCACCAGTCCCGCGACGACCGCCCCAATCAGGGTGGCCAGCCCGAAGGTAAGCGCGTGCCCGGCAAACGGCGAGCCGTTCGGAAAGAGGTTGATGCCTTTGAGCAGCCCATTGTTCTCGAACTGCCCCACGACCAGCGTGTAGGTGAAGTATGCCCCCAGGGTAAACACGGCCCCGTGAGCAAAGTTGATGATGCCCAGAATCGAGAAGACCAGCGTGTAGCCGAGTGCAAAAATGGCGTATACACTCCCGATTGCCAGACCATTCATCAGGTTCTGAACAAATTGACTGAGTTCCATGGTACCTCCTAAGTACCTGCCGGGTAATGCCTGCATCATCGCCCAGAGCGGACCTGCGAAGCAGAAAAAGTAGGCAAGAGCTGCTGAGCAACATTCAATATGGAGCGCACCCTGAAACACAAGCAGGGTGCGCCAGACTGCCGTTTGCCGGTCTAATACACCAAGTTAGAGCAGTTCTGCGAATGATGGGCACGTCGGAAAAACACCGCCGCCTCCTTCACTCTACGTCCTGCTCTTTCTTTTGACTCGTTCCACTCGGCAAAAAGACGGTAAAAAGAGCACCATCTTTTTGCAAAATGCTCTAACTTTTAGATTAACCCAGTGAAACGAAAATCGTCAGAAGTACAACGTGGTTGAGTCTAGCCTATACCCGCTTGGCCTTTCAGTACGCTGCCCGCCCAGCCGCGCTCCCCTGGCTGCCGCCAGAGCTTGCAGGCCCGCCGAGAGGCCCCTTCATGGGTGCGCTCAGGCCCCATACGGGTGCCGTTTTGCCCAAGAAGCCGTTTTGCCCAAGACGGCCCCGCCTGTACCGCTGCAAGGTGGCGTCAGCGGCGGGGGGTAACGGCAACCCGGCAGTCTAAGCATTCATTTCAAGTAGAAGAAAGAGCCGGACTTGGCATCTTTCATCTTGATCTGGGCCACGTAGAAGTCCTTCTGAATGACTTCACCCTCCTTGTCGAAGGATATTTCACCCAGCGGGGTCTTGTACTTGCCCGCCAGAATCTGGCTGTTCAGCTCGGTGCGCAGCGCGGGCAGCTCCCAAGTGCTCAGCTTCTTCTTATGGTCAATGGCCCGCAGCGCATCAACAAACACCTGCACGGCGGCGTAAGCCTGCGCGGCAAACTGGGGCGGGGACTTGTGGTACTGCGCGGTGTATTCCTTCACGAAGACCTGATTGGCCGGGCTGGGCTGGGCCGGGCTGTACGCCTGGGCGATAATCACGCCGTCGCACAGCTTCTGGCACACCGGGAAGATGTTAGAGGTGTTCAGGCCATTGCCGCCGATAATCAGG
>NZ_JAGLBG010000038.1 GCF_018260405.1 Deinococcus sp. | reverse complement strand
TATCCATTTGGACTGGCTTAGTTGACGTTTTTCGTGGCGTCTTACCCAAACTCGACTTCTCGTGCTGAGCAGTTACTCTTGCGGAGCTACAGGGCATTGCAGAACAAGAGGGAAGAATTGATTGGGAACGTGCTTCTCTGGACAGCACCAGTATCAAGGCCCACCGCTCTGCGGTGGGCGCACAAAAACAGCTTGCGAAGCTGGAAAAAAGGGGGCGATCAGCAACGAGTGGTTAGGGGTGAGTCGTGGAGGACGCAACACTAAAATTCACGTGCTGGCCGAAGGAAATTGCCTGCCTCTTGCGGTCGTTCTTTCCAGTGGACAGGAAAGCGATCCAAAGTACATGGTTCCCCTGTTGGATGAGGTAAGGGTGAAGAGACCGGGGCCGGGGCGGCCCCGAAAACACCTCCCCAGCTTGCGGGTTGACCGAGCGTACGGACAGGGAAAGTACCGTCGTCAATTGCGTGCAAGGAAAATCAAATGCATTTGTCCAGAACGCGAAGATACACGCAGAGCACGTTTGAGCCGGGGTCGTGGCGGCGGAAGGCCAACACAATTTGACGTAGAACTTTATAAAGAGAGGAATGGCGTTGAGCGCGGAATAAATCGTATGAAGGACTTCCGAGCCTTGGCGACGAGGTACGAGAAGCGGGGACATCAATTTTTAGCTGTCGTGCACGTCGTTTGTATCGTTCTATGGCTCTAGTATTTCAGCCGGACACACCCTACGCGATTCTCGCCGCGGTCGCCACGCTTTTCAGCGGCCTCGACTGCGAGGATGAGACCTACGATGAAATTTTCGAGGCGATCAGGAACATTAAGCGCCCCCGTCCGGAGAGTCCGGCCTTCATGGCGCGCACGTTCAGGGGGCCCACGTGCGGTGCGGATGGCGAGCGAATGTCCGATTCTTATTTAGCGATGAGCTTGTTCATCAGGCCAGTGGCCGCGAAGACCGTGACCGGAACGCCCACGCCCGACCAGACTTGAACGTCCGGCCGCTCTCCCGCACGGCACTCCGGCCGCTGCTGGGGTAAGCCGTGATGGGCGCCCTCATGGCGGCCCTGCTGGCCGGTACGAGCCTGATCCTCGTTCAGCCGCGCGTCAAGGAACTCCGGGCGTGGCAGGACACGCCCACGGTGGAACGCACGGGCACGCTCGGCCCGGCCGTCAGCGACTGCGTCCGCAACTGCCCGGACGACCCGCCCTTCACCGGCACCGTGACCGTGCACGCCGACCAGTACAGCCCGGAGGGGACGGTCACGCTCACGTGGCGGCGAATCGGGGGCGCTGAGCCCTCCCCGGACGCCGCGGGCCGTATTCGCCTGAACTGCGCGCAGGACCGGCCGTGGGTGTGCCGCCAGCGCGGCAGTCGGGCGTACCAGGAAGTCCTGGGAACGCAGACGTTCCTGGGGCTGCTGCTGATCGGGAGTCTGCTGACCGCTGCGGGTGCGGGCGCGGCACTGCGGCGCCTCCCCCCAGGCCCTTTCAACACCTCCAGAGGCTCTTGACGCAGGAATGCGCGCTCAGCAGTACGAACCTTTGGAGGATTCGACCGGCCAGCTCTCAGGGGCCGGTTGCTTGCCGCAAGTTGGCCACGAATTGTTCCTGTTTTCCGGCTGCGACGGCCGATACGGCAGTTCGCAGGAGTTCTGCTGGAATGATGTCGCCGGTGAGGACGCGGTGCCGGATCTGGTCGTAGTCCGGCGAGCGGAGCAGCTTGCGGTAATGGAGGTCCAGTCGGCGGATCAGTCGGTCGGCTGCACGTTCGGGCGTCAGGTCCGCGAAGTCTTCTTCCAGGCTGGGTTCAGCGAGTAGCGGCTGCATGGCTGGCGCGGCTCTCGTGGGGGCTGGGGCGGGCTTATTCGGGTAGGGGTAGTCGTCCGGATGGGCGATCAGGTGCATCAGGGCTGCGGCTTTCGTCTTGCGGACGACCAGGACACCGGAGGAGATCAATGAGGCAAAGCGGGTGATGGTATCCGCCAGGAAGCTCTCGCCGTGATCCCGGACGAGTTTGCGGACCATGCCGTCGGCGACGCCATACTCGCGGAATTTGCGCATGAGGGCCGGGTCGACTTTGGTGAAGTCCCGGGCGAACTCGTAGCGGACGGTCTGGTCTTTGCCACGGCCGGAGAGAATGACGTCTGCGAGGTACCCGCGTTTGATGAGTTCCTGGTGCGGGGAGGTGAGGGCGCGGATGACCCTCCAGGCCTGGCCTTCGCTGGGGATCTTGCACTGGTCGCCCCACGTGAGGACGGGGAAGGTGAGGGTATCCACCTGTCGGTCTGGGTTTTCCGGGTCGAAACGGGCGGCGTCGATGACGCGGTAAAGCACGCGGGTGCGTGGGCGGGAGAGGGAGGTCATGAATTCCGAGTCGAGGGGTTTGAGGTAGCCGCTGCGGATGCTGGCGGTGACGTCTTCGGCGAGGCGCAGAACGATCATGGAGCGTTCGTCGAAGAGGCCGACGCCGTCGAGCGTCGTGAAGTTCAGGGACTCGATAAAGTGGAATTTCGCGTGCGTCCAGCGTTGCTTGGGGTGGTCGCGCCACCCACCGGAGACGGTGTAGTTCGCTTGATGAAGGCGTTCGAGGCAGTCGCGGAGCAACCCCATGTACTTGCCGGACTTGTGCCAGCCGCACAGGTGAAGCAGGGCGGTGGCGGCGACGGTGATGCGGCCGTCGTCGGGCATGCCTTCTTCGATGTAGAGGTTGAGCAGGGCCGCGCTGACGTCACTGTCGAGACCGTGCGGGACGGCGTATCTGACGCCTGCTTCGCAGCTGATGCGGACGATGCGGCCCCGGGACTCGTAGGTGACGCTCCATTCCTGCATGTCAACCTGATCCAGCGCCACGATGAGGTTGAGGCGGGAGAGGTTGAGGTCGTCGTGGTGGCGCGGCTGGATCTTCAAGGTCGTGATGATGATTCTATGGGTACTTCTGGAAAAAAGAAGTAAAGATTTGAAATGATGACATCATCAGTGACGGAGACTGGATGTCGACTGGGTCGCGGGTTTCGGGCTGTTTGCAACGAGTGTGCCACCGTGGATACAACGAGTGTGTCACCGTGGCGAGGAAATAATGCAACAGGTATGTCACCGGGACTGTTTTTGGTGCAACAGGTGTGTCACAGGGGAGGCAACGGGTAGGACACCGCGTATGCAACGGGTGTGTCACTCGGTTGACTGGGCTTAGCAACGGGTGTGTCACTGGAGTGAACGCCTGGATTCAATGGGTGTGTCACCGGGTGCCGTGCTGTTTTCAACAGGTGTGTCTCCGCGTGGATGGGGGTTTTCAACGGGTGTGTCACCGGGAACCGAGGGGCGGCGGGCGTCCCTGCCCGTCACCGAAGCCGCTCCGGGGCGGGCATACTGCGGGGCATGGCGGCTTCCCACGACCTCACGGCGCCGACAGGCGTCACGCCACTCCCGGCCTTCAGCGATCAGGCGCGCGGGGCGATCTTCTCGCAGCTGGGCCCGGCCCTGTCCGCCCTGAAGGACTTACCGCAGGCGGCACGCTGGCCGCTCGTGGAGGCGCTGCTGGCGTTCCTGCCGCCCGTCTCCGCGCACGACGCCCAGCGGCCCCTGCTCACCATGGGGGCGCACCTGGACGCGCTGGGGCGCGTGCTGCGGGGCGAGCCGGACAGTCCGTACGTTCCCGCGGCCCCGCAGGCCGCCGCGCGGGCGCACCTGCAGCGCCTGCGGGGGCCGGGCGTGCTGGACATGCCCCTCCAGACGCTGCTGCCCGCCGTGCGCGACATGGACGAGCAACTGGACCTGCGCGAGATGGAGGTTGAACTGGCCCGTTCGCGCCACACGCCCGAGGCGTACCGCATGACGGCCCTGGGCGTCACCATCTACGCCCTGCGCGAAGGGGAGCGCGCGTCCGACGCGCTGTACGCCGAACGGGGCGTGCGCATCCCGCCGCAGTCCGGCACGCTCGGCGACCTGGCCGAAGTGGGGCGGCGCCCGCTGAAGAACCGGGAACTCGAAGCGCTGCGGCTACTGGAACGGGTGGTCCTGACCCTCGACGCCCAGGAACGCCAGGAGACCGACTGGGTCACGTGGTGGGGACTGGCGCGCGCCGCCCTGCGGGCCGGGCAGTCCAGCAGTCCCCTCCCCTGGCCCTGGTGACGGGCCGGCCTCCCCGCGCGGGGCCACGCTCCCCCAGGACCCGGAAGACACACCGTGGCGAGCGCGGGGCGCTCCCCCCGGCCCAGGGGACGGGCGGCGCGGCCCTGTTCGCACGCCCCAGGAGGCCCCATGACGACCCCGACCCCCACCACCGATCCGTTCACGCCCGCCGAACTCGCCGCCCTGGAAACCTTCGGGAACGCCTGGGCCCGCCTCCTGCACGTCGAGCAGGCCGTCGCCAGCGGCGAAGGCGTGGCCTTCGTGCATCACGGCGCCCGGCAGGAAATGCAGTGCGCCGCGAAGGACTTGCGGGCGACCCTGCTCGCCCAGGGCGCGTGAGCGAGCAGGGCCGTCCCACACTCGAAAACACAAGGAACTGACCATGATCTACGACACACTGATCGGAGAAAGCGAATTGAACCGCCGCCTGCGAGTCGAAGACAAACACACGACGTTCGAAGAATCCCGCAGCCTGCCGGAATCCCGCCCGACAGTGCAGGTTGAAACGACCGCCCCAGCTGGCCTGACCGTCGGCGAGATGGTCCGCACGCCGCCGTCCGGCGTGCGGACCACCGGGTTCGTCGAGGGCAAGGAAGTCGGCACCGGCCGGCCGGTCATCCGGTTTGTCGGCTGGAACGGACATCTCAACGTGTTCGACCTGAGCGAGATCCAGAGCGCCGAGTCCCGGAGTGCCGGGTCCCAGACGGATGGGCGGGAGAGCCTGCGGCGACTGGAACAGTACGACCGCGACTGGGATTAATGCAGCTGCAACTCACCTCCGGAGCCACCCATGACCCCAGCCTCCCCTGAAGCGGCCCCCACGGCTCCCACCGCCCCCACGGTCTGGCCGTCCGGACCGTTCCCACTCGCAGCGACCACCGGCGAAGCGCGGGACATCTGGCAGGCCGCTGGCGGCGGCGCGGCGCCCGACCCGCACCGCGTGTTCCTGAAACGCCTCGTCGAGTACGCCCTGAGCGAACAGCGGTCCGGCGAGGACCTGTACGCCCGCGTGACCGGCGACCTGGGCGACCTGCTGAGCCCCGAGACCCGCGACTCCAGCGCGGGGCGCGGCCAGATCGAGACGGAAATCCGTTTCGCGCAGCAGCAGCTCTGGGACGAGCAGCGGGAGCGGGCCGTCGCGGCCGCGCACGAGCGCCTGCGTCCCCACTTCGGCCAGCGGTTCGGCACGCTGATCTGGCTTGACGACAAGCGGCGCACCGGGTGCTTCGTGTGGGCGGTCGACGGCCTGCGAATCACCCTGGCCGGGCGGCGCGACCGGCGGCCGTTCAAGCTCCACACCGACGCACGCGACATCGAGGACGCCCTGAGACGCACCCGGCAGCGCGAGGAGGACCTGGCCCGCACCCGCGAGGCCCGGCGGCACCCGGCGTCCTGAACGGGGCTTCCCTCAGACCTTCCCCCCTCTCCCGGCGGCGCGTCTTCCCTCAGCGGAACGCGCCGCCCGCATCAAGGAGCCCCCATGACCACCCCCACCACTCCGGCCCCTGAAACCATCCCGCCCGCCCGGCCGTCCGGGCTGTACCCGCTCGGAACGGCCACCTGGGAAACCGCGAACCACTGGGACGCGATCCGGGACGGCGGTCCAGCGGACCCGCACCGGGCGTACCTCAAACACCTCGTCTCGCAGGCGCTGCGTGCTGGGCTGAGGTACACCGACGACGTGCAGGCCCGCGTGATCGCCGAACTGGGCGACCTGCTGAACGACGAACTGCGGGCGCGCGGAACCAGCCACGTCGAGGGCGGCGTGATCGGCATGGAAATCTATTACGCGCGGGAACTGCTGCGCCACGAGCAGGAGCAGCGGGACCTCGCGGCCGCGCATGAACGCGTGAACCCCCAGCCCGGCCAGCGGCTCGGCGCCCTGATCTGGCACGACGGCAAGCGCAGCGTCGCCTGCGAGATCAGCCACGTCGACGGCCTGAGCGTCACCCTGATCGGCCGGCGCGGCTCGAAGCGGGTGACCGTCTGCGCCAACGCGCAGTACATCGAAGCGGCCCAGAAGAACACCCGGCAGCGGCAGGAGACCCTGACGGCCGGGCGCGGAGATGGACTCTTCCCGGTGTCCTGAACCCGGCGTCTCCCAGACCCGACCAATCACCCAGGGAAGCAGGGGGCGCTTCCCTGGGCCAGGGGAACGTGACGGCCCTCTCCCCCCCTCCCGGCGTGCCTTCCCGGCCGCTGCCCCCTTTCAGGAGTCCACTCATGTCCATGATCACTGTTCCCGCCGCCCAGGTGCCCCGCGGGGCGCACCTGCACACCCCGCACGGCACGTTCACGGTCACGCGCCGCACGACGACCTCGCGGGCCGTGGTGCTGCGCACCGCCTGCCGCCGGTCCCTGGCGTTCGACGCGGACCGCCCCGTGCAGGTCACCCTGCCCCACACTCCGGCTCCGGCCGTGCGCGGCGCCTGATGGGCACCACGACCGCGCACTTCCCCAGAGGCACGTCCATGGCCAGTTTCTTCTACGGCACGCTCGTGAGCCGGGAGGGCGGCATCGACCGCTACGAAAAAGCCTGGAGTGGCGGCGTGACCGTCACCGAGGTCGCCGCCAGCGCCCTGGTCGGCCGCGCGGAATTCTACGTGGTCATGCGGTACGGCAGTATGGGTCCGGTGCCGTTCAGCGGGTGGTTCGTCGCGGTGTACAAAGTCGGCTGGACCGGCCAGGAGCACGAGAACTTCTGGTACCGCGACATGGACGAATCTATGGGGCCCCTCGAGGCCCGCGCCACGAAGGCCGTGCTCACGGCCGCCGAGCAGTACGCGCCGCTGCCGCACCTGAGCCCCGAGGACGACGCGGCCGCCCGGCAGGCGAACGGGGAGTCCCTGCAGGCGGGCGTGTCGTACGAGGCGATGCAGGCCGCGCGGGAGCGGCGGGACGCGCTCGACCCGGACTTCCAGACGAGACGCTGGCGGGAACGCTGCTGGGAGCACGTCCGGCAGCGCGAGCGGGCCGCGAGGGTCCCCAGCGGCGCGACCGTGCAGTTCGCCAGGAGCCTGAAGTTCACGCCCCGCCTGACGATGGATACCTTCACCCTGGTCCGGGTGGGGCGGCGCGTGCATTTCGAGGACAGCAGCGGGTACCAGCGCTACCGCATCCCGGACTGGGAAGCGATGGAGTACACCGTCCTGGCCGTCTGAAACGCCCGCTCACGCTCTTCCTGAAACCCGGCCGGGACGGGGGCTGACCCGCCCTCTCCCCTGCCCTCTTTCCCCTTTGGAGACCCAAATGAATCCATTCCTGTCCGGAGTTCTGCATGTTGTCTTTTCCTGAGCGTGGCGTGGGCGGTGACGCCCGCTTCCGCGGGAACTGCGCGCCGCAGGTGTACGAGTGGCTGATCCGCTAGAGCGGCGCGCGCAGCCTCACCGACCCGTGTTTCGGGAGCGGGACGAGTCTGGACGTGGCGCTGCGCCTGGGCCTGGACGCGCAGGGTTCGGACCTGAGCGTGGGCGCGTACCACCAGGGGGTCGCGTCGCGGCTGCGGGCGCGGGGCGCGCAGGTGCAGCTGGGTCTGGACGCCAGTGCGCCCGGCTGGCCCGGGCACTTCCGGGCGGCGGACCTGGTGGTCGCGCACCCGGCGTACGGCACGCAACTGGCGTACCACGCCGGGCCAGGGGACATGAGCGCCGCCGGGGACGACGACGCCTTCCTGGAACAGCTGCACGCCTTGACGCTCAACATGCGCGAGGTGACCGCGACCGGCGGGCATTACGTGGTGATCATCGGGGACACCCGCAAGAACGGGCGGTACCACAGTTACCAGGGGGACCTGCTGGCCCGGATGCCGCGCACGGAACTGCGCAGCGTGACGGTCAAGGCGCAGCACAACACCACGTCCGCGCGGCAGGCGTACGGGCGCATCCAGTGGGACGCCATCGACCACGAGTACGTGCTGGTGTGGCGGCGGGAGGGAACGGTGTACGCGGCGCTGGGCGCGTGCGTCCGGCAGGCGCGGGCGGCGCAGGCGAGTTCCTGGAAGCACGTCGTGCGGGCCGCCATGCACCGCCTCGGACGCGCCCCGCTGCGCGAGATCTACGAGGAAGTCGCGCGGGACGCGCCGGAGAAGGTCCGCGCCAACGAGCATTACCAGGCCAAGGTCCGGCAGGTGCTTCAGAGCCTGCCGGACATGCAGGCGGACGGGCGGGGCGTGTGGCGGTGCGCGGCCGCCTGAAGCGCCTCCCTGGCCCCCCCATCATCCTGTGGGACTGGTAGGAACCTTTAAGGAATTTGCCGTCCAGCACTGTGGATTTCTCATGGTACTGACCACCGCTACAGTAAGAGTGTCCCTGAATGGTCGGGGGCGGGGGCGTGCCCCCAGTGTTCCGGGAGTGTTCCGCTCCCGCCCGGACGACCCACCCACGCGAACGCGGCGCTCGCCCTGGGCATCAGCAGAAGTCCGCCCTCACCCTCCGCCCTCTCACACGCAGCGGCGCAGGCCCCTGCCTTCCCGCCGCGTGATCTCTACCTGGAGGCTCCCTCATGACCCCCCCCACCCCCCCCACCACCGAACTCCGCGTGTACAGCCGCCGCGTTGTCATGACCGCCAGCGCCCTGCTGGAAGTCGCGGTCCTCGCGCACTCCGACCTCGAAGCGGACCAGCTGATCGCGCGCAACGCCGGGCGCGGCGACTACGACCGCGCGGCGCAGGACACGTCCCGCAGCGCAGAAGGCTTCGAACTCACGTCCGTCGAAGAATCCGACGCGCAGCCCAGCGGCGTCCTCCTGGCGGACTTCAGCGGCGAGGTCAGCCCGTACGAGCCGGACATCAACGCGCCGGTGCTCAGCGCGGAGGAGGCGCTGTGACCGCGTGGCGACGCGCCCGGCCGAGCGAACTGCACCCGGCCTGGACGGTGCCGGCCGCAGCGACGCCGGGGGTGGAGACCCGGCGTGACCTGAGCGGGAAAGGCGAGGCCGACCAGCGCGTCCGCACCCTGCCGACCGCCCTGATTCACGCGGTCGTCGCGGCCCGGGTGATTCCGGGCGTGACCCTGGCCACCCTGAGCGAGTACGCCTTCCAGGTGCAAGAGGGCCGCACCGTGGCGACCGCGCCGGACGGGACGGTCACCCTTCAGGCGCACGTGGGCGTGTCCGCCCGCCGCCGCGACGGGCCGCCCGTCCTGGCGACCGTGAATTACGCCACGCCGGGCGGCGTGAACGTCACCCTGAGCGCCGGGATGAGCGCGCCCTCGCAGACGCCGGCGGGCGTGCTGAGCATCCCGGAGTTGCTGCGCGCGTTCCATAACGTGCCGGTCGGGACGTTCCGCGAGGATGACGAGGTGCTGTACATCCGGGAGTCCGGGGAGATCCTGCCCATGACAGTCACGGCCGTGTCCAGCCACCCGGGCTGCGAGGACATGGAACCGGAAGTGTACGGCATCACGGCCTCGGGACGGCAGCTGATCCTGCGGCTGGGGGACTGGGGCGCGCTGGTCCGTCCCGAGGGCGTGCCGGTCACGCCGTGGAACGCGCGGCGCTCCCCGGAGCAGCTGCGCGGGGACCTGCGCTCGGCGCTGCAATCGGCCCACCTGGACGCCGTGACGTACGTCCGCGCCGGCGCAGACCGCCCGGTGCAGATCCTGACCGGGCCGACCGCGATGGACGTCACGCACCTGCTGCGCGTCCGGACGGATGAACTGCCGCTGCTGAGCGAGGTGCAGCCGGGCACGTTCCACCTGGAAGCGGATCCCGCGCCCCGGCCGTTCGTGACGCCGCTGACCCTGGCGCCCGACGTGCAGCGGGACCTGCGGAGCCTGCGGGAGTGGTACGACCAGAGCGGCCCGGACGTGCAGGCGGCTCTGTGCGAGCAGGTCCAGGAGGTCGGGGCCCTGAGAACCGCCGGGCGACTGGGCTGCGCCCGGCTGACCAGGGCACTTCCGGGCGGCGGACCTGGTGGTCGCGCACCCGGCGTACGGCACGCAACTGGCGACCATGTTCGCCCGCGGCAAGTGACCCGAGGATTTGTTCTCAACAACATGAACCTTTGAAAGCAATATAGGTTATACGCCTATTGCAGTTAATAGCCCTTGCGATTTATAGGTGTTTAACCTACTGTGGCAATATGGATACCAATCTTCGGGTCAGAGAGGCGATGAAGGCGGCCGCACGCCGCCGGGGCCTCACACACGCACAACTCGCCTCCCGCCTGGGTATCAAACAACCCTCTGTCACGCAGCTTCTCAACGGTACATACGGCAAAATCCCGCAGTCTCTTCTGGAGGCGCTCGACGTCCTGGGCTTGGAGATCACGGTGATTGAATCGCCCAACGCAGACGATCCGGAGACCGCACAAGCCAAAGCGGAAGCCATGAGCTTGCTCAGCGCGAACCCCTGGGGAAAGAAGCCGATGGGTCTGGATACACCCGTCAAGGTCAAGGGACCAGCCATTGAGGAGCTCCTGCATGATCACCGTGGACCTGACCTGTGACCAGCGCCAGACACCTGCTGTACCTGGATACGTCGGCCATGATGAGGCTCTACACCGACGAACCGAAGCGCGATGAGGTACTAACTGAGCAGGCAGCCGCCGGCGGAGTGATCGCCCATAGCATCACGTACGTGGAAATGCGGGCCGCGTTGGCCAGCAGGCGTGCACGCAAGTTGATGAGCGGCGCCGCCTACACGCAGGCGCTCAGGGCCTTTGAAGGAGACTGGGCAGCGGTAGCCAACATAGCCGTCAACGAGGATCTCCTCAAGCAAGCGGGGGATCTCGCCGAACGACACCAGCTCCGGGCTTATGACGCGGTCCACCTGGCGGCGGCAGTGAAGATTGCACCACTAGGGATTCGATTCATGACGTTCGATCAAAAGCTTCAAGACGTGGCAGATGCAATGTTGCCAGGGAAGGTATGGCGTGGCTGAGAGGCAAGAACCACACGAAACCAGAATTGGACCTATCACGCTCTTCGCCGAAGAAGCGCCTCCCTTTCCAAGTATTCAAGTACAGGCACAGGTGGTTGCTGATTACTTCTTGGCCGTTGAGATTCATGGTGAATACAGGGGCGAGAAACTTAATGAGTTTTTAGCACCACTACGTCAACTTCGAGCCGGTAACATTGACGCGATTTACAAACAATGTTCGGAAGACGAAATCGAAATCGAAAAATTGAAACCCGAGTTTAATGTGGGTCGAGAAACTCATATCACATACGACGAATACTCGATAGACTTTCGCCGACTGCCAGTAGAAAAGCAGCTGGAAAAACATTTCCTTAATGCTCGTGCGCAAATGTGGGGAATGGAAAATAGCATACCAGTTCTCTGGTCTGAATGGAACAATTACAGGAAGAACGTAAAAGTTTCACAGAAAAGAATTTTGCCTAGATTATTGATTGAACCTAAAAATAAGCGTAGACCAGCAATTCTTCATGGTAGCTTACTTTCCTGGACTGCCGTAAAATTGCCTGGGCGTACCTCCATCGAAGTCAGCAGCTTGACTACCACCCTCTTGAAGGAAATGTTCCTTTCCGACAGGATTGCATTACCTGTCCATCATCATCTTCCTGTGCAGCTTCCTGAACGCATTCCACTTTGGGCCTGGCAGGATGGCTTGCGTACTATGGTTCCCTACTGGTGGGAATTGAAAGAATCATCAGAATCAGGAAAAGAACAGCGTGATGAGGCTACCGACTACCCAGCACACCTACAGAGAATGTTGTCGGCCCCGCCCTACGCCCTGATTGACCGTGCAAGCCGTGACGGTCGAAACTGGAAATACAACCCTTTGGAGGAGGTATTCCCTTACTTCGAGGACGGTCGAACAGCGGGTATCCGACTGACTTACGAGACGCTGAACTTTCGTGGCCAAGATGTGCAGGTAGCCGCGAAAGCCGCTGTGGAACAGGTTAACCGGCTGGATGATCGAACCGCCGACGTCTGGCGTGTGATTCTCTGGAAAGCGGCAGAGAAAGGTGTCGGCAATGCCAACGTCTATACGCGTATCCACATCGACACGCGTGAGGTTGCGCAGTTGCTGGGCTACAAAAAACACCACAAAGGGGGTATGAAGCCAGAGCACCTGCTCGAAGTTCATAACGCCCTGGAACACCTCGAACGCATGAAGATCTACCTGACACCTGACGTCAAGGGCACCCTTGAGCAAGACGCGGGTCAGACGAAAGGTAAACGGAAGTCCAAACAGCTGGTCAAAGCCCGCGAGGAGAAGGTCATCTCCGTGATGGCCCGCGAAATTGACCGCAACTTGCTGGGTCAGGAGTGCCATATGGTCTGGGAGCTGGCTCTTGGCGATTGGGCACGTTTCTTCCCTCGGAGTTACTCCCCCATGTTTAAGGCACTGGTCGAGCTTCCCAACCGCAGTGGTGTCCACCGTTGGGCCAAACGCATTGGGACGGAGCTGGTGCTGCTCTACCGGCAGGACGCACGTGGACCTGCAGTCAAGCGTCTGAAGTGGAGCACCATTCTCGATCGTGCCGGGCTGATGCGCGAAATCGAGGAGCTCAGACGCTCCCCAAACCGCAGCCGGATCACGAAGTATGCAGAAGGCGCGATGGACGCCTTGAAAGAGATTGGTGTGGTTCAGGATTGGCGTATTGACCCGGATGCTCTGGCTCGTATCAATGACGGCCTGGGTAAGCCTGGAAATTTCGAAACGTGGCTGGACGCCATGGTTGAAATCACAGCGCCGCAGGAAGTCCTCGAAATCCTCGACACCATCACCGCTCCGAAGAAGAAGGCCTGACCTCCCCCCTCCAGGTGAATCACTCCCCCCCCTCCAAGTGAATCACTCCCCCCCCTCCAGGTGAATCACTCCCCTTTTTTTTTCACTGTCTCAGACGACGAATTCAGCTTCTTTTTTTTCTAACTAGATTTAACTAAATCTAACCGGGCAAGCTGCCCCGCAGTAGCGGGCAGCTGCCTGAAACAATAAAAAGCAGATCCGCAGTGCTTCACCCTGGCAGGCTTCACTGCGGACACTCACCCCCTGCCCTATAGGGCAGAAAGCGAGGACATTTTGACAGGACCGGTTACACGCCGTACGAACACACTTCACCAAGCAGGTCTCGAGGCGACCGCTCGTGGTTGGAGTGTGCTGCCCGTGCAGGCGGAAGGCGAGTGGGCCAAGAGACCAGCGTACGTGCTGGTTGAGACTGGCCACAAAGAAGAACGTGATGGTAAAAGCGTCCCTGCCTGGAAAGGTCTTCAGATCGTCCCACCCACGGAGAAGGATCTTGCCATCTGGTTCGCGAAAAAAGCAGGTAAGGGGCTGGCTGTCGTTACTGGCGCTGTGTCAGGTCTGATCATCTTGGATTTTGATGGGCCAGACGGTGAAAAACTGCGTCAGCAACTGGGTTTACCCGTACACGTCCGCACTGGGAGTGGTGGGAGCCACGTTTATTTCGAGCATCCAGGTTGGCCAGTCGCCACGCTGAACAGCAAGGCGAAGCACGAACTTGGTCAGCGCTGGACCGGCCTCGACATCCGTGGTGACGGCGGCTATGCCATCATTCCTCCCAGCGTCAATCCCAGTGGACCGTACACATGGGAAAGTGCACCCGGCGATGTCCTGCCACTGAGCCGTCTCCCAGACGACCTCCGCGCTTTCCTCGGCCTGCTGGAACCTCCGAAACGGCCTGAGCCGCGCCCGGCCGCGCCGGTCATGTCCTACCAGGGCAGTCGTCAGGATGGTCAGGGGCGGCCTCCTGGTGAACTGCTCGTCAGCCGTGCGCTCGACATGGTCAACAGCGGCGAGGGACGGAACAACGCCGGCATGTGGCTGGCCACGCAACTGCGCGACAACGGATACAGCCGCGGGGAAGCGCAGGACGTCATGCGGGATTACGCCGCGCAGGTTCCTGTGCAGGACGCGCACGGCCGCCACGATCCGTACAGCGAGAGCGAAGCGGCTGCCACGCTGGCCAGCGCCTACAGTCGACCCTCACGGGACCCCTGGGAGGATCGCCGGACCCCGAGCGCTCCAGCTCCAGCTATGAATCGGGAGAACGTACGCAGTGTGACGTTGCCTGACACGTTCGACGTGGCCGGACCGGTGCCGGTTGAACCCATCGGTGAAACCGGCACCGGCCCAGTCATCCTGACTGGGGACAGCGCCTTCCAGCAGGTGGCAGCTGCACTTCAGATCCGGAACGTCGACGGCGTCGTGGCCCGGCGGGCTCTCTCCGCTGAGGAAGTTCAACGGCTTGTGGCCGATCGCCGCGCTCTGTTCGTCCTGAATCCCAGCGGCGCGCAGGAGCGGGCGTTCGATGCTGCTGGGGTTGAATAGACCTCCTGCGAAAGTCATGCCGCGCTGGCAACGGTGCGGTTACACACCGCCGCAATGAGATTAACGCGTAAGGAGAAGCGCCGCCTCCGGTGACGGTAAATGTCCTTCAGGACGCGGAAAATCTTCAGACACCGAATGACATGCTCGACCCGCAGGCGGGTCGACGCCAGTTCCCGGTTCTGCTGACGCTGTTCAGGGGTCAGGGGCGCGTTCTTCGTCGCTTTGTGAGGTGTCACCGAGTGACCGTGGTGTCGCCGAATGCCCTGGTAGCCGGCGTCGCCGATCAGCGGCGTCTTTGGATGGATCTGGACGCCCGACTGCCGGAACAGGGTGAGGTCATGCATGGATCCGAAGGCGGTGGCGACGCACAGGATCAAGCGGGTAGACACGTCGATCATGACCTGCGTTTTCAGGGTGTGTCGTTTCTTCTTGCCGCTGTACCAGCGGCGTTGCTTGCTGGTGGGCCGCTCACAGGGGGTTTCGGTGGCATCCACGGCGATGATCTGAAAGACGTCCTTTTCCTGTTTGAGGCTCTTGCGGCCAGGAAGTCGGAACGTTCCGCTCCCGATCAGGGCGGTTTCGACGCGTTCCACCGTGCGCTGCACAGTGGTTTCGTGAATGTTCCAGTCGTGGCCGAGGTGAGCAAAAGTGCGGTATTCCCGCCAGAATTCGAGTGTGAGGAGGAGTTGTTCAGCCGCGTTGAGAGCGGGAGGTCGACCAGACTTTTTCTTGGAGCGTTCTCGCTGGTCCAGGACGATTTCCATCTCGGCGAAGGTTTCGGGGTAGATCCCGGTATGCCGTTTGAAGCGCTTGCGGTTCAGTTTTCGGAGGCGTTCCAGGCGGTCGTGGCTCACTCACGCAGGGTAGCGGGGGACTTTCGCAGGAGGTCTACTTTACGGCTGAATTTCCAAATGAGCTTCTGTGATTTCCGAAAAGTAAACTGAATAGTTGGCAGCGCGGGGCGAGAGATGGATCGAGCTAAATTTTCGTACATGTCCAATTCAATGTAAGCGGCTTGCAATTGCTGCTTGGCGGCCGCTTCTCTTGCAGGGGCTTCCTGGAGTCGATGTAATTCTGCTGCAATCATTCGCGCGTGTTCACTTGAATTCAACAGGGCGTTATCCGGCTTGGTTGAACCAAAATGCGATGAGGTATCGAACGGTGGAAAGCTAATCGCTGGACGCTGTTCCTCCTGAAGTCCAAGCACCTTAATCCTATTATTAACCTCAAATTTATTATTATTGATTTCTGATTGCCTATCACGCTTCAGGTCGTCGTATGTCTTGCCATTTCTTGCGTCAAGAAGCGATGTGAATTCCGCAGTCTGAATGTCAATCTCGTACCTATAATCCTTCAATTGCTCGTTCATCTTAGACACAGCAGGCCTCAGCTCTCTTGCCAGAGCCTCAATGACCACGGTCAATGCTCTTTTGGTCTTTTGGCCGTAGTACCATCGCAGGGCAGCCTGCAGGTCCAGTTGTGGAGCTGAATCCGACTCTTCAACTGCTCTGGATCGATCATCTCGATCCGTCTTCAGGCGGTCCTTCTGCTGTTGGATGAGTTTCTCGATATCCATGGCGTCCCTCAGTAGTATTCGCGGATGTACCCGAGCGCCTTCTCGAAAACGTCGTTGTCACGGATCTTGAACTGTACATAGAGGGTTTTCCGCAAGGCCTGCCGGACCTCCTGGTCGCCGCGGATGGTGGACTGCCAACCGTCGAAGCGGATGGCGCGCACGACCTCGTCGATGCGGTTGACGATGTTGTCGACGATGATCGGAGTCTGCTCGGTCTTGAGAGTGTCAAAGAGTTCCGAGAGAGCTGCTTTGCCTTTCTCTTCCCGCGGGACTTCCTTGACGGCTTTTTCCGCGGCCACCGTGTCGCGCGCGAGCTCCAGCAACTCCCGCAGGAAGTCGAGGCTGGACTGCTGGATGTCAGCGTACTTCGCCCGGAGGGCGTTCAGCCGCTGCCCAAGCGCGACGAACACAGGATTGTTCAGGTGCCGGGCGATGCGGGCCGTGATCAACTTCTCGATCTCCTTCGGTGGGACGTCTCCGCCCTTCCCGAGCATCAGATCCTCGATGGTCTGAGCATCCAGTACTACCGTCTCGGCGCTTTCAGGAATCTCGATGCGGACGTGCTCGTTGATCAGGTCGATGGTCTTGGCACCCAGCGCGTGCCAGACCAGGCGGCCCGTGATGTCCGACGGACGGACCGACTCGTACACGTCCGTCAGCCAACGGTAGTCAGCCTTGTAATCGGCGAGCATAGGGTCCGGGCTGAGCGCCTCCCACAGCTGGGACACGACGCTGTACGCCAGGCCGAAAGTGTCCCGTGTGGCCGTGTCGGCAATTGCCGACTGCGCCTGGATGAGCCCTTCGTACCCGCCGACCGTGCGGTCCACACCAGGGAAGAACACAAGGGCCGCAGCCATCGCCGGCTCAAGCTGGTTCTTCAATTCCTCGATGTTGGCAATGACGCGCTGCACAGCCTGATCGTCGAACGCCAGGGATTTCGCCACGTCGTCGAACACACCGAGGTAATCCACGATCAGACCGTACTTCTTGTACGGCGGGTAGACCCGGTTCGTACGGGTGATCGCCTGGAGGAGCGTGTGTTCCTTCAGGGGCTTGTCGAGGTACTGGCACTGCAGGATCGGCGCGTCGAAGCCGGTGAGGAGCTTGGCGGTCACGATGATGATCTTCAGTGGATCGGCCGGGTCGTTGAACCGGGCAAGCACCTGCTCGAGATCCTCCGCGCCAGGCGTCCATTTACTCCACTCGGGCTTATCCCCACGGGCCTTCGACATCACGATCGTCGAGGCGTCCGCGCCCAGGTGATGGTCGAGTTCTTCCTTGTAGGCCACGCAGGACGCCTTGTCGTACACCACGACCTGCGCCTTGAAGCCTTCTGGTTCGACCTTCGTCTTGAAGTGCTCGGCAATGTCGGCCGCGATCTGGCGCACCCGGTCCGGCGCCTTGATCAGCACCTCGATGGACGCGGCCTTCTTCGACAGGGTGATCTTGTCCTCTTCGGACAGGCGGCGCTCGCTGGCAAGTTCCGCGAAGGCCGTGTCGATGGCCTCCTGATCGATGTGGAGTTTGGACAGGCGCGGTTCGAAATGCAGGGGCAGCGTCGCGCCGTCGCGGATGGAGTCCTGGAAGGAGTAGCGGGACAGGTACCCGCCCTCGTCCTCCTGGGCGCCGAACCACATGAAGGTGTTCCGGTCACGCTTGTTGATGGGCGTGCCCGTCAGGCCGAAGAGGAAGGCGTTCGGCAGGGCCGCACGCATCTTCTGCCCGAGGTCGCCCTCCTGTGTGCGGTGGGCCTCATCGACCATGGCGATGATGTTGTTGCGGCTGTCCAGGACGCCTTCAGCGTCTTTGAACTTGTGGATGGTCGTGATGATGATCTTGCGTGCCCCACCGCTGAGCAGTTTCAGCAGCTGGGCGCTGTCATCGGTGGATACCAGCCCAGGTACATCGGACGCGTTGAACGTCCCCGTGATCTGCGTGTCCAGGTCGATGCGGTCCACCACGATCAGGATCGTCGGGTTCGTCAGCTGCGCCATGGCCCGCAGCTTCAGCGCGGTGAACACCATCAGCAGGGACTTCCCGGACCCCTGGAAGTGCCAGATCAGCCCCTGCTTGATCTTCCCGAGCAGCACACGCTCCACGATCAGGTTCGTCGCCTGGAACTGCTGGAAGCGGGCGATGATCTTGATCTTCCGGTGCTTCTTATCCGTCGCGAACAGCGTGAAGAACCGCAGGAAGTCCAGCACCGCCGCCGGCTTCAGCACCCCGTCAACCGCTTCGCCCACCGCCGCGAGGCCGATCTTCGCCGGGGCGTCTACGTCGGTGTCCTCCTCTCGCCAGGGGCCCCACAGCTCGACCGGCATGCCGACCGTGCCATACCGGAAGTCCTTGCCTTCCGTGGCGAACGAGAAAACGTTCGGCACGAAGAAAGGCGCGACGCTCTTCTCGTAGTCGTCGTGAATCTGGGCGGCCGCGTCGATCCAGGTGTAGGCGGGCCGCGTCGGCGACTTCGCCTCCCCCACCACCAGTGGGAAGCCGTTGCACCACAGCACCAGGTCGAAGCGCTTCTCCACCCGGCCCTGCACGAACGTCACCTCGGTGGAGATCGTCCACTCGTTGGCTTCGGGGCTATCGAAGTCGATCAGGCGGATAGTGACGTGCTCGCCGTCCTTGCCCAACGGCATGGACCTCTGCCCGGTCAACCAGGCGGTGAATTCCTCGTTCGCCACCACTGGATGCGGGCTGGTGCGGGCGCTAAGTAGGATGGCACGCAGGTTGTGCAACACTTGCTCAACCTTAGCCGGTTCGGCTGCAATCTCGGGATTTAGGCGGATCAGTGCTGACTTCAATTGGCTTTCCAGCAGAACATCACTGGTAGCGCGAAGTAGTGTTGAGCCTGCAACGAACGGCACCTGCGTGGACGCTACACGGTCACGAACGAAATCGCGCACGGAATTGGCCTCGTTGAAGAGAGTCATTGAAAGCCCTCAAAGATATTTTTTAGGATTGCACTTTTCTTTACCCTAAGTTTTTCAATTGAGTTTGACGTTGCTTCCTGAGCACGACTCACTGCTTTCAGAACCTGCAGTAGTTCATGCTCTTTGTCATTTCCCAATCTCGGCACTGGCAGATTTCGCAGTGCAACCAAAGTCAATTCCGTGAATGTAGAACCTTTCGCATTACGACTGACCTCGGACGCCATCCATGCGGAATTCATTACCTCGATAACGAAATCCGGATCGATTTTATTATTATCAATAGCAACTCGCGCCGTCCCTTGCGTAAGATTTGCCCCGTCTAATTCCTCAGGAACTTTTAGTGTTAATCCAGTCCGTCCCCGCAAAGCCACCACTAAGTCGCCGGAATCAACTCTGGAGCGCTTGAATCTTGCAGCTATTTCCGGCGCAGTCTTTTTCATGCCTTTGATAGAGAGATCTCCATCAGTCATATCTGAGACGCGAATATACGGAACGCCGTCCTCGATTTCTGGGCCAGCTTGAACAATGCCATATGTAATGCTGGTGTCTGGTTTGACTAGAGTTTCCAGCGGCGAGATTTCGATAGTCTTTGCGGATAGCACTTGGTTCAACTGCTTACTCCGCAAAATCGTCAATGCTCTGTTCTCTTCTACTACAGTCTCTTGATGAACCTCCATAGTCCAGAGGAGTTCTGCTAACCGCTTCTGCTCGGCAAGGGGAGGAAGTTCAAATTCGAAGTCCGACAGGTCAGTCCAGTTTGTCCGGGGTGACAGCGAGCCAGCTGAGGTTCCCAGTGCGTGAGCGAAAAAACCATCAGATTGCACCAGGAAGGGCAGGAATTCCGGCAGAATCTGTGCCTCGTTCGCCTGAAAGGTGAGGATATCCCCTGAACAGATTGCGTCGAACTCGGCATAAGCCACCTTGCGCTGATAAGCGCGGCGTTTCCCGAATAGCGTCTGTCCTGGCTTCACCCGGCGCGTAAAGGTGGTGCCATCCGCGACATTGCCCCAGCGCTGAACCCTGAGCTCGCCAGGATCAAGGTGCTCCATAGCAATGACCCGATCAATTCCAGCCGCTTCGGCGTCCTTGACTGTGGAATTAACGTTGAACACGACTTCACCGAACTTGACCCGCGTCCAGCGCGATTTATCGAGATTCAGACTCATACATATACCTCTCTGCGCAGCAGCCTCAAAACGTCACTGATAGCTTCACCCGACACTTCGGCCGCTGCCCGCCACTCTGCCAGGGCCTCAGTGACATCCAGTTGTTCTGCGGTTTCAGCAGAGCTTGCCCCCGCCACGTAGAGCGGGATGGCGAGGCTGTATTTCTTGCTTGCGACCTGGCTGACATCGGCGACCGTCGCAAAACCATCGACGGTGACAAAGTCCCGGTAGGTTTTCAGGAGCTTCGTCTGATGCGCTTCCTTCAGGAAGGACTGCGCCTGCTCTCGGGCCACTTCATTCACTGCATTGATGAACAGGATCTTTCCCCGGTGTTCGGCGGGTTTGTTCGCTCGGAGTGTGATCACGACGGCTTCCATGGGGCTGTTGTAGAACAGGCCCGCGCCGAGGCCAATGACCGATTCGATCAGGTCGGACTTGATCAGGGCCTCGCGCATGGCGGCTTCCTCTTTACGGAATAGAACACCGTGCGGGAAGAGGATGGCAGCGCGACCCGTCTGCGGGTCAAGGCTCTTCGCGATGTGCTGGAAGAAGGCGTAGTCAGCGCGGCCCTGTGGGGGGACGCCCCAGATGTTGCGGCCGTAAGCGTCCTTGACGAAGGCTTCGCGGTTCCAGGTCTTGATGGAGTACGGCGGGTTCGCGAGGACCACGTCGAAGGTCTTGAGCTGCCCCTTCTCGTTGAGGAAGTCCGGCTTGCCCAGCGTGTCCCCATGGGCGACGTGCCCGTCCGTGATGCCGTGCAGGAAGAGGTTCATCCGCGCGATAGCCGAGGTGCCGTAATTGAGTTCCTGGCCGTACAGCTTCAGGCCGCGCCACTCCTTACCCTGACGCTTCACTTCGGCCGCGGTGGAGATCAGCATGCCGCCGGTGCCGCAGGTGGGGTCGTACACCGATTCGCCCGGCTGGGGCTCGAGCATCTGCGTCATCAGGTGTACCAGGGTGCGGTTGGTGTAGAACTCCTGCGCGGTGTGGCCGGAGTCGTCGGCGAACTTCTTGATCAGGTATTCGTAGCCGTTCCCGAGTTCGTCTTCGGGGAGGTTGGCGATGGAGAGCGTGCGGGTGGAGAAGTGCTCGATCAGGTCCGCGAGGGTGGAGTCCGGGAGCAGGTCCTTGTTGCCCCAGTCCCCGTCCCCGAAGACGCCGGGGAGGGTGTCCGGGTTGGCGCTCTCGATGGCCTTCATGGCTTTCAGGACCGTCTGCCCGATGTTCGTGGTGGTTTCACGGACGTCCTTCCAGTGCGCGCCGTCGGGAATGGCAAAGCGGTGGTTCTCGGGGAGGTCGGCCAGTTCCGCGTCTCCATAGACCTGCAGGGCGGCGGCGTGTTCCTCGTCGTACACGTCCGAGATGCGCTTCAGGAAGACCAGCGGGAAGATGTACTGCTTGTAGTCACCGGCGTCGATCAGGCCCCGCAGGACGACAGCCGCGCCCCACAGGTAGCTTTCGAGCTCGCGTTGCGTGATTCGTTTCGTGCTCACAGGTTGACTTCCTCAGGGGCGAGGCCCCATTTCGCCAGCTCGGCTTCCAGCGCGGCGCGCGTTTCGAGCACGCGGGCGTGGGCGGCTTCCAGGTCGGCGAAGGCATCCGCCAGCGTGACCTGCTCGCCGGTTTCGGCGGGGGCAACGTACAGCGGGATGTTCAGATTGAAGTCGTTCCCGGTGATCTCCTCCAGGGGAACCACCCGTGCTAGACCGTCGACGTCTTTGAAGTTCTGGTAGGCCGCGAGCATCTCCTGGGCGTGCTCGGGCTCCATGGTGTTCTGACTTCGCCCGCGTTTGAACAGCCGCTCGCCGTTGATGAACAGCACCTTGCCCTTGCGCTCGGCAGGTTTTCCGAGGCGCAGAATCAGCACGCAGGCCGCCAGGCCCGTGCCGTAGAACAGGTTGGGAGCCAGGCCGATCACCGCGTCCACCAGGTCGGCGCGGACCACGAGCGACCGGATCCGTGCCTCCGCGCCCTGGCGGAACAGCGCCCCCTGCGGCAGCACGACGGCGACCCGTCCAGTCTTGGGTGTGGCGGAGATCAGCATGTGCTGCACCCATGCCCAGTCCGCGTACCCTTTCGGCGGAACGCCGAGCGCCTGCCGGCCCCAGGGGTCGGTGACCCAGGCGCCTTCCCCCCAGTTCTTCAGGGAGAACGGCGGGTTGGCCAGGACGCAGTCGAACTGAGCGAGGTGGTTGCCGGTGTAGAAGGCGGGGCTGCGCAGGGTGTCCTCGCGGGCGACCTTGAAGTCCTCGACACCGTGCAACAGCAGGTTCATCCGGGCAATCGCGGAGGTCGCCAGGACCTTCTCCTGTCCGTACAGCTTGCCCCAGAGGGTCTTCGGGCTGCCGCCGGCGCGCCGGACATGCTCGATCACCTCGATCAGCATGCCCCCGGTGCCGCAGGCCGGGTCGTAGATCGTCTCGCCTTCCTGCGGGTCGAGGATATCCACGAGCAGCTTCACGACCGAGCGGGGCGTGTAGTACTCCCCGGCCTTCTTGTTCGACTGGTCCGCGAAGCGCTTGATCAGGTACTCGTACGCGTTGCCGAACACGTCCGGCGCCACGGAAGCGTTCGCGAGGTTGCGGCTAGAGAAGTGCTCGATCAGATCGGCGAGCTTACGATCTGGAAGCTTGTCCTTGTTCGTCCAGGTAGCGTTCCCGAAGATGCCGTAGAGCGTCTCCTGGTTGGCCGTCTCGATTGCCCGGAAGGCCGCCTGCAGGGCCGCGCCAATGTCGTGCGTGCGCTTGCGGACGTCTTCCCAGAGGTGGCCTTCGGGGATCTGGAAGCGGTGGTTTTCAGCGAACGCCGCGAACTCGTGATCCCCACCGGACTCCTCTACGGCGTACGCGTATTCCTCGAGGTAGACGTCGCTGATGCGCTTGAAGAACATCAGGGGGAAGATGTACTGCTTGAAGTCGGCCTGGTCGATGGAACCGCGTAGCAGATCGGCGGCCGCCGCGAGGTAGTTCTCCAGCTCGGACAGGGTCAGGGCGCGGGGCGCCTGCACCAGTCCTAGGGCATACTGACGGGCTTCGAGTTCCGTCACGGGCGCACCGCAGCCTGCGCCGCATGGCGGTTTGATGGAGCCCTTGTCGTAGGTCCGTTTTCATTGGGTAGCCCCTGGGTCTTGCCTGCGCCCAGCGGCGTGAATTCTTTGCAATTCATACTGTGCCTCAGCATAGGGTCTGAAGGGATCGCGCGCAGGATAATTTCGTCCTGGACGGCAGGAAGCGAACTTCGTCGCGGAATCTCGCCTCTGGGGCCGTCCAAACCCCACCGAGGGCCGCGACGGTGGGGATGCGTTTCACGCAGAGCCCAGGCTGCGTGGACGTGCAGCCTGGGTGAATGAGCGAGTCGTTCAGGGGGCGGATGGCCGTTCCGATGACAGCGCTTCAAGGCAAAGCTGCAGCTCCTTCGCCACGTTCCCCTTGACCTGGCTGTGGATGACGTTGGGGATCGGGAAAGCGCTGGCTCGATGCTTGAAGAGGTGCTCCTGGTGAGCGTAAAGCGTTTCCTTGCCCACCGTGTCGTCGGCTCGCCGCAACATGGCTTCAATGCCGTTTTTGACGCCGTGCAGATTGAGGAGTGAAGTGCGGCTTTCGACATGCAGGACTAGCAGTTGGTAGAGGAAGGGCAGGGCCGGCAGCAACAGGGTCATTGCCGTCTCCCGGAACGGACGGTTGAGCCCGGCGGCCAGAGCGACGATGCCGACTCCGTACACGCCGGCACTCCACAGGGCGGCCTGGGAGAGTCTCACGCGAACCTGGTAATCCCAGGTGGCGTTGATCAGCTGGCAGACGAGCGGCTGCAGGGCCGCCGGGAAGAGATCAAGCCCCTGGTACCAGTCTCTGAATGGAGTGGTGTCCACACCTGCCGCCATAGGCATGACGTCGGTGACAGAGGGGTGCCGCACCGTCCTGCCCGCAGGTACGGGCAGCCCGTACAGGCGGTAGTCGTACAGGTCCGCCAGCACCGCGCCAGCTTCCAGTTGCTTCTGGCCCCACAGACGGTAGATGATTTCCACGACCAGGATCAGCGCCGTCACAAAGGCCAGGAACCCGGTCAGGCGGTGGAGCCACAGATTATCCACTACGGTAAGTACTGCGAGCAGCAGAGTGCCGTAGAACACCAGGGTGTAGACCTGCTTTGGGCGATTGAAGGTGCGGAAGATGGCTGCCCGCAGGGCCAGCAACTCGGGCTGGTTCTGCCGCTCCCGCAGATCGGACGCGTGGTCAGACACCAAACTCCTCCCCCACTAAACCCTAGCAATATCATAACCTTCTGGAACCATTTGCGGTGGGTGCGTTCAGTTGTGCGGTGATAGCGAGCTAAATTCGTGAAGTTATAGT
>NZ_JAGLBG010000037.1 GCF_018260405.1 Deinococcus sp. | reverse complement strand
CCACCACGACCACCACGACGGTCACCTTTACCAACACGGTGCAAAACACTGGTAACCGTGACGACGTGCTGAATATCGTCTTTGACCCCAGCAAGGACCTTGCTGGCTTCCCCGCCGGAACCAAGGTCACCTTGCAAAACCCCGACGGCACCCCGCTGACCGACCACAACGGCGACGGCATCCCCGACGTGGGCACCGTGGGCCAGAACAATACCGCCGACATCCTGGTCAAAGTCGAGTTCCCTGCTGGCAGCACCCCCGCTACTGGCGTGATCCCGACCGTGACCGTGTACGTGGTCAGCTCCAACGATAAGACCAAGAGCGATCCCACCAAGGACATCGTCAACCTGCCTGGTCTGGCCTTCGGTGATCCGAACTCCGGCATCGGTGGCGACCCTACCCCCGTGGGTACGCCCCCCACGGGCACCACCACCGACTTCCCCAACGGCTCGGGCAACCCCAGCAACCCCATCTTGCCCCCGGCCACCTGCACCGCTCCCATCCGCACCTACCTGCCGATGGAAGTGGGCAACACCGGCAGCGCCACCGACCTGTACAACATTGACGGCACTGCGCCGATCAAGCTGAGCAGCGGCGCAAGCGTAACCACCCCTATCAAGTACTACAAAGACGTGAACGGCGACGGCAAGCTTGACAGCGGCGACACTCTCTTGGTCGACACCAACGGCGACGGCAAGCCCGATACCGGCCCGATTGCTGGCGGCACCGAAGTGAAACTGATCGCTGTGCTGGACGTACCCTGCGACGCTGCTGCCCAGACGATCACCCTCACCCAGACTGCCACCTCGCCCAACACCGGCGCGACAGGCACTGACGGCAATAACACCGTTACGGTTGGCACCAGCGGCAAACCCACGGTCACCAAGAGTGTCAACGTAACTGAAGCCAAGCCCGGCGAAACCCTCACCTACACCATCGTCGCCAAGAATGCCAGCAATGCCAACGTCACGGCTGCTCGCGTCTGCGACAAGGTCAATGTCGTCGCCACCTTCGTGTCCTACACCGCTACGACCAGCGCAACAGGCACAGTGCTGTACGGTCTGGCCGACAGCACAGGTAAAGTCTCCAGCTGGCAAAAGACTGCCTTTACCACCACGCCTCTGGAAGCCACCATTTGCGCAGGCGTCGATACCAACGGCGACGGCAACATCACTGCTGCCGACATCCTGAAGCCCGGCGAAACCATTACCGCCACGTTCCAGCAGCGCATTAACGACAAATAAGCCCTCTGCGGCGCACCTGCCTTTCGAGTGGGTGCGCCTTTGCAAACAGGGAAGTCAGCTATTTTTTTCTCTTCCTGTTTCCTCTGTTGCGCAACAACTGCAACCGTCTAGGGCCATAACAAGAGACTCTTTTTTTAAGTTCTTTTCGTCTGAGGAGGCCAACGTGCAAAAACCCCGATTTTCCAAAAAACTGGTGGCATTAGGGCTTTCCCTGGCCTCAGCCGCCCTGGCGCTGGGAACGCCTGCCGGGACGGTTATTCAGAATATCGCCATGTTTGAATTCAATAACGAAGATGGTACCAAAGTGAAGGTGCCCTCACCACCCGTTACGACCACCGTCGTTCCAGTCTGTAGCCCAAGCGTGCTGCCTAACGGCACCGTCGCTTCACCTGGGCAGGTCATGACGGCTATGCCTGGCAATGGCGTGGTCTTCCAGTACACCCTGACCAATGCCAGTAATTCGGCCAATACCTTTAGCCTGAGTGTTCTTAACGACGCGGCTTCACAGTTTACGAGCGCAATGACGGTCTACCAGGACACCAATGGCAACGGCCAGATTGACAGCGGCGAAAGCCCCATCACTCAGCTGACCCTGCCTGTCGATGGTTCGGCTAACCTGCTGGTCCGGGCCGATACTCCGGGCAACGCACGGGGCAACGCCTACGTAAATCTGGTGGCCGCCTGCGCGACCAACGTCACCGGGGCAGGCAGCGAACGCGACGACAACAACGTTGCCCGAATCAACCTAACCGAGCCGCCCGCCTTTGCAATTGCCAAAACCTTTACCCCGGCGCAGGTCAAGCCTGGCGGAGAAACCACCGTCAATATTACGGCCAGCAACTCGGGCGGGGTTTCCAAAGAGGTAACGGTCAGCGACTTCCTTAAGACTCCGGCGATGCGCGAGTTCACGTTCATCAGTGCCAGTGCGCGGTTGACAGGCACGGCAGCGGGGGCCGTTCTGGAATACAGCGCCGACGGCAACACCTGGAGTACCAGCGAACCCAGCAGTGTCGTGGCGGTTCGGGCACGCGCCAGCAGCATGACCACGGGCACCACCCTGGGGCTGAATTTCAGACTTAAAGCCCCGGAAGCCGACCTGGGGACGCGCCGTAACATCGCGCAGCTGGTAAGCACCGGACAGACTATTGAAGGCCCCGCAGACGTGACGGTCAAGTATTACCCGGTGATTGCCCTGGGACCCATCAATAACCCGGAAGCCAACCCCGGAGGAGAAATGAGCGCCGATGACCGTCAGGTTAAGGCGGTCGCGGTGGTTGGTCAGGCACTGTGCTTCTCTCATACGGTCAAGAACCTGGGTGAGCGCGACGACACCATCACGACCACCGGAGCGGTGAACACTGGCGCAGCGGGCATCGTCTTCCGCGACATGAACGGCAACAAGCTGAGCGAGCCTTTCAGCGTCACCCTGGCCCCGCAGGCCACCAGTGACTTCAAGGCCTGCTACACGCCGACCCAGACGGGCGGCCCCGACGAAGCGATCAAGGTGACCCTGACCAGCACCAGTGGCCGGGGTGCAGCCAACAACAGCACCGTGGACGTCATCAGTACCGTCGCCGAAAACAGGATCAAGCCCGTCAAGACTGGCAACAAGGGCAGCGCACTCGTGGCCCCCGGCGACCAGATCAGCTATGCACTGAGCTTTACCAACAGCCAGAGCTTTGCGCTGAACAATGTGGTTTTGACCGACAACCTGAAAAACATCGAGCAGACCTGTGGTCAAGGCGGAGTACCGGGCAGCGTCACCACCAGTACCCTGGACTTCATCAGCGCCGACCAGGGCGGAACGCTGGACGGCACCAACGTGATCTGGAAATTTGCCGCCGTGCAGCCGGGTCAGGCCGTAACGGTCAACCTCAAGGTCAAAGTACCCGACGGCACGCCGGACTGCGCCTCCATCACCAACGTCTACACCGTGACCAGCGACGAAATCAATACGCCGCTGCCTTCCAATCCAGTCATCAACCCGGTCTTCAATCCCGACAACCTGACCTTCAGCAAAACCAGCACGCCCAGTACCGTCGTCGTGGGTGAAGAGATCACCTACATCTTTACGGTGACCAACAAGAGCACCACGATGCCGCTCAATAATGTCGCGGTAGACGATGTGCTTCCTGAAGGGCTGAGCTACGTGGAGGGCAGCAGCACGCTGGACGGCGCTTCGATTACCCCGGTGATTGACCCGGCCAACCCCCGCCACTACACCTGGACCGTTCCTGGCCTGGCGGTCAACGGCAACGCCGAAATTCGCTTCCGCGCTCTGGTCACCCCGGGCCAGGAGACGCCTCAGCTGGTTAACAACGCCACCGCCACCGCTGTCGCCAGCGGGCGCGTGGTCAAGACGCCGACTCGCTCGGCAGTCAACAAGATTTTGCCCCTGAGCTTCGGGCCGAACAATGCCGATGTGGTGGGCTACGTCTTCCAGGATCTTAACCGTAACGGGGTCTATGACTACGGCAAGGATATTCCGGTACAAAATGCCCGCGTCATCCTGGCCAATGGCCGTACCTCGCTGACCGACCAGCAAGGCCGTTACCACTTCCGCAACGTGCGTGAAGGCAACTGGGCGCTGCGCCTGGACCCCAACAGCACCTACTTCCAGAATCTGAACATGCCGCAGGATGCCGGACTGGAGGGCAGCCGCTCGGTGTACGTCCGTAACCTGACCAGCGTGGACTTCCCGCTGGCCCCTGACGCAGGCGACATTGCCGTTATCCGCGACACCACACTGAATATCAAGGGTGGCCCGGCCAACGCCCAGAACACGCTGGCCGTTCGCAAACAGGTGTTTAGCACTACCAAGGACACGACGCTTTACACCGTACAGCTGATGCTGACGGCCAGCGCCCCGCTACACGCCCTGACCCTGACCGACCCGCTGCCTGAAGGCGCACAGCTGGTCAGCGGCCAGAACGTGCTCAATATCGATCCCCTGCCGGGTGGCATACGGAGCCTGACCTACAGCTTCCGCTACACCGGCGACGTGAAAGGCGCTGTCACTGACCCGGCAGCGAGCTGGAGGTACTGAGAGTGAAACATGCCATCATGACGCTGACGGCAGCGCTCCTCGGTGCGGCTGGTGCCCAGGAAATTGCCACCTCGTTGCCCCTGACCAGCATCGGCCAGGAGCTGATGTGGACGGTCGGTGACCAGGATCTCAAGCTGGTGGTGGGCGTCAGCTCACACGTTCAGCTTGATATTTACGGAGGCCAGTTCGACCCGCAGGATTACCGCAAGCCCGTGCAGTTCGGCGACGAAAACTACTCGACCGCCACGCCTAAATTGCCGGTAGACAGCACATTTACCCTTACCGATATTAACGGTAAGGTCATCAAGGAACACAACTACGGTGCCGGAGAGCAAGACTGGCAGACCTTCATCAGTCAGGACCTGCCCGCCGGGAACTACACCCTGAAGGTTCGCACCGAGGGCAAGGGCAAGAACACCTTCGCCTTCCGCCTGAACTCAATCAGCGCCGCCGTCCAGACCAATCACCTCAACGTCACCATCCGGAGCAACGACTGGGTGCCTGCGCTAAACGTGTACAACCCTGGCGGCAAGATGACCGTCCGGATGTACGACGGCGACGGCCCCAAGGAGTTGCAGGCCGAGTTGCGCGACGCGGCGGGCAACGCCTACCCGATCAAGGTCAGCGGCCAGTTGCAGTGGGACACTATCGACGTGCCCGAGGCCAAGGGCAACTACACCGTTTACCTGCGTCAGCCCCAGCACACCTACCAGTTTTCCAACTCGGTTGGTTTTGAACTTGCCAGCGGCCCGATCACGGTCGTGCAGGCCGATACCACCGGCAAACTGGACATCAGGGCCGAGCTGATTCTGCCGGACGAGGTGCGGCCCACGCAGGCCAACGTCACGGTGGGCGAGCAGACTTATAGCGTGCAGGGCAGCGCCGGACCGTTCAGCGTTCCCACCCATGATTACGCAGTCACCGCCGAGCCGATCAAGGGCGCGGAAGTCACGGTCAACACGCCCAGCGTCACGGTGGTCAAGCAGGAGACCGCGCATGTCTCCGTACAGGTCAAACCCACGGTCAACCTGACCTTCCAGGCCGACAAGCCTGAAGTGTGCGTGGGTGACGTGGTGAAATTTACCGCGCAGGCCACCACCGAATTCGAGCGTGAGCTGCTGCCCGCCTCGCTGCAAGTCGCCCTGCCCGCTGGTCTGAGTGCCGACGGCAGCACCACAGCCACGGCCAAGGTGGATGCCAAGAACCCCGGCCAGCTTGTTTTTGAAGCCAAGGCAGTCACGGCGGGCGACGGCAGTGCCAAAGCCACCCTGCTGCCCTGGAACAAGACCCAGGATCTGGCGATCAAGGTGCTGCCCAGCGCCACCCAGATCGAGTTGCGCCGCGCCGATCTGGCCGACGCTCTGCCCGGCGACACCGTCACGGTTACCCTGAGCCTGAAGAACACCTCCTCGGTCGCCGCGCCCTACACCCTCAAAGATGAGCCGGGCGAGAGCCTCGAAGCGCTCGACTCGACCACCTTCAGCGGCGAACTGAAGCCCGGCGAAGAAAAAACCGTGTCCTACAAGGCCCGTGTCAAGGGTCAGCCCGGAGTTCAGGACAACCTCAAGGCCACCCTGAGCAGCAACTGCGCCAGCTCTCAGGTGGTCGAGGGCACGCTGAACGTTCAGACGCCGCCGCCACCGCCCGCGCCTGTCGTGGCGATCAGCCGCGAAAGCACGCTGCGGATTCCCTTCGATTCACCGCGCTCGGCCACCCAGATTATCGTGGCGCACCAGCCGCCCGCCGGAGCCAGCTATGTGCCGGGCAGCAGCGCCCTCAACGGCAAGGCCATCGCCGACCCACAAGTCGCGCCCAGCGGAAAATTTTACTGGACTACCCCTGGCCTCCAGCGCGGCGTGCTCACCTACCACGTGACCCACACCGAGGCGCTGCCGACCCTGAGCAGCCCGACCCTGATCGGCAAGTACGCGCAGGACAAACTTGAAGTGCTGATCGGCGAGAATACGGCACTGACCGAGGCCCGCAACCTTCAGGAATTGCCGGTCAGCACGGCGGAGAATGACGGAGCACTCAAATTGCCTCTGGCCGAAACGGTCTTCCGTGACCGTGACCGGATTACGGTGGCCGTCGAGGGGGTAAAAGATGACCTCTTAATGCCCACCGTCAACGGTGTGGAGGTTAAGGCCGCAACACTGGGCAAAACCACCACCGACAAGGTAAAGAATACCCAGCGCCGGGAATTTTTCGGGATTCCGCTGCAACCCGGCACCAATGTCGTGTCTTACGGCGGTCAGACGGTCAAGGTCTATCTGGCCAGTCGCCCGGTAACGGCGGAACTGGCGCCCGAGCAACTGGTCGCCGACGGAACGACGCCCGTGCGTGTGGCGATCAAACTGCTGGACGCCGCCGGACTGACCAGCGGCAGCACCGTTACGGTTCAAACCACCCGCGAGGTTACCCAGCAAGACGCCCGCCCCGCAGTAGCCAGTTATCAGGTCAAGCTTAAAGACGGCGTCGGCGTGGTCGAAATGGAACCGATGAGTGCGCCGGGACGTTTCGACGTGCGCGTGCTGGTGGGCGAAAAGGCCTTTACCCGCAGCTTCGAGAGCCTGCCGAGCAAAACGCGGGTCGGGATCGGCATGGTCAGTGCGGGCGTGCTTCTTTCGGGCCTGGGGCAGGGCAATACTGCCCTCGCTGGCGAGGCGATCGGACACGGTTACCTTGAAACGCCGATCGGTCAGGGCAAACTGTATGTCGCGGGCAGCGGCGCAGTGAATGTCGAGTCGCAAAACGGCAAGGCCACCGCGACCAGTGACCGTTCACAGGGCCTGCCGACGACTGCCAACCCGCTGGAACGCTACCCCACCTACGGCGACAGCAGTACCCATGACGTGCCGCTCGAAGGGATCGATCCGCTGGCCTTCCGCTACGAGCACCCGAAGTTCAACTTGCAGTACCGCCAAGCCCAGCTGCCCGTCAACGTCTTCGATACCGGCGTTAGCCCCACGGCTCTCAGCGGCTTTACCCGCAGCAATCCGCAGGTCTCTGGGTTCGTCGCCGCCGTTCCCAACGACCTGACCCGTGTGGTTCTCGACCCCAAGGGACAGCGCGTCTTACCGCTGCACCTGACGCGGGGCACCCTCCAGCCCGACAGCGAAACGGTCGAACTGATCACGGTAGACCACCTGACCGGAGCCGTGACCTATAAGGCCCTGCAACGCCTGAGCGACTACACCGTCGACAATGCAGCGGGGGTCATCTACTTCCAGAAGACCGTCAACCTGACCGATGAGTATGGCAACGACCAGCGCGTGCGCGTGACCTACCGCCTCGACGACCCGATGGATCAGCGCCAATTGGCGTGGGGCGTACAGGTCGGCACCCGCCTGATGGACAATCACCTCAGCCTGGCTGCCGCTGCCGTGCACCTGGACGACGTGAACTCCTTCGGGGTGCGTGCCCGTTACGCCGATGATCACAGCGCCGCCGATCTGCTGGTCGCCACCTCGGGTTCGGGCGTTTTGGTCAACGGCACCGCGAATATCAGGAGCGAGCGCCTCGACGCCTCGGCCAGCGTTAAGTATCAGAACGACGACTACAAGGGGCTGAACAGCGGCGGCGTGGGTACAGCCGTGACGGCAAAGGCGCTTTACAAAGTCACCGACCGGATCGGTGTCGGTGTGGATGGCTTGTACGTGCGCGGAGCCACGCTGACCGACCCGACGACCGGTATAACCACCACGGCCTCCAACGGCGGGTACGTGGATGTCAAGGGCCTCTATGACCTCAAGCCCTTCTCGGTGGGGGCCGGTGTCCGCGCCGGTTTCGGAGATCAGAAGGGCCTAGGTGTCGTCGGTATGCTTGGGTACAGCCGCAACAACGTCAGTGTGCGGGTCGAACACGCGCAGTCGCTCACGGGCGACCTGCCTTCCTCGACGGTTGCCGAAGTCAGTGTGCCCGTGGCGCAGAATGTGACTTTGAAGGCTACCGACACCGTTCGCTGGGGCCTTGATCAGCGGGCCACCGTGGGGCTACAGGCCCGTTACGGCATGACCAATCTGGCCGTGAACTATGATCTGCCTGGCGCAGACGGCTGGGGCAACCGCGCCCGTTTCGGAGTCGATACCACCCTGCCGATCAACAACCGCCTGGGCGTGGGCCTGACCGGCTCTTACATCCTTGACCTCAAGGGTCATGACAGCGGCTGGAATGCCGGGGCCTCCCTCCAGTACAAAGACTCTCAAGTGACTGCCACCCTTGCCACCGACGTCTCGCACCGCGACGACGGTTTCCGGGTGGGCCTTAAAGGCGGAGCCGCCTACAGCCTGAACGACCAGCTGACCGTTAGCATGGACGCCACGCACGTGCAGGGTCCCCAGGCCAGCGATACCGGCAACAACCTCGCCGTGAGCATGGCGCTGCGGGCCAGCCAGTGGCAGGGCCTGGCGTACCTGCGCTACAAAGACGGCGCACTGGCGGGCAACAGCCCGGAAGTCATCGGCGAAGGCAACCTGGAATACCACACTCCGCGCTACGCCCTGCGCGGCGGAATCGCCGGACGGATGCTGCTGAACAACCACGACAGCCTGACCTACCAGGTCTCGGCCAGCGGCACCTACTACGTCACCGACCGGATCGGGCTGGGCCTCGCCGGACGCGCCCTGGTACAACCGGGCAGTAACTATCACGGCTACAGCGCCGGGATCGAGGCCAGCCTGCGGGCACTGCCCGGCACCTGGGTCACGCTGGGCTACAACCCCTGGGGCTTTACCGGCATCGGGTCGAACCTCTACACCCGCCAGGGCGCTTATGTCCGCATCGACATGATGCTTGACGATCACCAGTCCAATGGGGTCAAGTGCCAGGCGGCGGCTACCGATTGCGCTGCACCTGCGTTCAGCAGCGTAAGTTCCAGCTCTGCACCTTTCAGCCCTGCCACCTTCAGCCCTGCGGGGCAAACGGCTCAGCCAGTCCAGACGCCCCCACTGCCCCCACTGCTGGCGCCTGGTGACGCGTTGCCCCCCCTGCCCCTGAACGCTCCGGTGGACCTGAATCTTCACCCGACCGAGGCCCCTGAACCTGCTGGCACTTCGTTGGAGGGTAAATGAACATGCATAAATCCGTCTCTCTTTCTACCCCGCGCCCACTGGCCTCTGCGCTAGCGCTTAGCCTGAGCCTGGGAATGCTCGGTGGCCCGTTAGGCGGTACGGCTCAGGCAGCGCCGCTGGTTCAGAACATACCAACCGTGACGGGCAAGATCGACTATGTAGCGATTGGCGGCAGCTTCCGTAGAAACAACGGCGACTCCGGAGCGGGTGGGTATCCGACAAATGTTCCTCTGACGACTGATCAGGCCTCGGCGGTCTATACCACGGCAACCACCAAGCTCAGTGACCGCAACCAATACCAGGTGGTTCCGGCGGGGGCTACCGTTGAGCGGGCTTTTCTGTACTGGTCGGCCTCGGAAGACAGCGATGCATATGACAGCAGCGTGACCTTCGGCGTCGGTGGCAGCAGCTTTCCGGTGACTGCCACGCGCAGCTGGACCGATTCGGCCTCAACGTCGTGGGGCAACATTTACGGTATGTCGGCTTATACCGAACTGACAGGTGCGGCGCTGACGGCCCTGAAGACCAACCCCAACTCCGATCTGAGCCTGTCCAATCTGACCATCGGCAGGTCACCAGACTGGACTGCCTATAAATTCGGGACGGTGTTCGGCAACTGGTCGCTGTATATCGTCTATTCCAAGCCTGAATATTCCACCAAATCTCTGTTCCTCTACGACGGCGGGCAGTGGGTGGTCGATGGCACAACCACGGCGACGGTGAGCGCCACTAATCTTTCGGTGCCGGACGCCGGGATCAGCAAGGTGTCCAAGATCAGTGTGGCCGTTTCGGAAGGCGATCCGATGTATAACGGGGCCAGTAACGACGACCGCATGAGCATAACGGCGGCCAACAACGGTGTGATCCAGAGCTCCTATCTGTCTGACAGCTATCACACCAGCTCGGACTTTTTCAACGGGTCGGTGACTTATGGGGTCAACGGTGGCTCTAGCTGGCTCCAGTCGAACACCTCCAACGTCTACAGTACCCAGACCGAGGTGCAAAACGGCACCGCCAAGTCCGGCGGTCTGGACTTCGCGACGCTCGACATTTCCAACAATGTCGACCCCGGGGTCGATACCCTGTCTGCCTCGATGTCCACGTCCAGCAGGCGCGAGGTTATCTACCTGTACAACCTAGCCCTTATGACCACCAACACGCCCAGCGGCGCGGCCCCCGACCTGCGGATCACCAAGACCGACATGGCGCCTAACAAGACGGCCACGGTCGGCATACCTTTCGATTTCCGACTAGGCGTAGACCTGGTCAATACTTCGGCAACTGAAGCCTACAAGGTGATCACAACCGATACGCTGCCCGCCGGTCTCGATTTCGTTTCGGCAAAGGTCAGCTACGACGGGGGCAGCACGTTCACCGCTGTCACGCCGACGACCAACATCCGCAACAGCAACGGCACCACTACGCTGGCTTTCCCGGCGGTGGAACGCCTCGATCCGGGCGGCGCGGTCTACGACAGTACCGGCAAGCGGATCGGCACTGGAGCGGTGCAGTATCTGGTCACGGTCAAGGCCAACAGCGGCGCACTGGGCACCAGCAGCAGCGTGACCCTGACCAACACGGCCAAAGTCAGCACTAGCACCTCCGAAACCAATCTGGCGAACAATGTGGCCAGCGACATAGTCAAGATCGCGCTTCAACCGCAATTGACCCTGACCAAGACCAGCAACGCGGTAGGCGGCAAATGGTCCTCGGGGCAAAACGACACCAGCTATACCCTGACGGTCACGAACAGCAGCGCCGTACCGACCAGCGGCATGATTACGGTGCAAGATCAGTTGCCCACCGGCATGGTTCCGCTTAACCCCACCTTTAGCCCGGCGACCGGCTGGGTCTGCACCACGTTCGGGCAGCTCGTAACCTGTACAAGTACCGACGTGCTGGCCCCCGGAGCCTCAGTAGCGCTTAATGTGCCGGTGAATATTGCTGGCGTGTCCCTGGGGCCAGTGATCAACAAGGCCAGTGTAGGCGGCGGCGGCGACCCCGACCCACTGCCTACACCTGGCTCATGTACCCCGGCGGCCACCAATCCGGGCAACCAGTGTGGCAGCGCGACCGTGACGGTCACAGGCACCGTTAAGCTAGTGGTCGAGAAGACCGTGCAGAACATTACAGCGGGCACCCCGGTAGCTCTGAGCAGCACCGGCAAACCCGGCGACGTGCTCGAATACTGCATCAAGACCACCAACCAGGGCACGCTAGGCGCCACGAACCTGCACTTTGGGGATAACGTACCAGCTGCGACGGCCTTCCTGGAAAGCGCTTATGGGGCCGGTAAAGACATTCACCTGACCACCACGACCGGCACCGACACCTTCTATACGGCGGCGGCAGACACCGACCAAGGGGCTGTGACCTCGGGCCGGGTCACGGTAGACGGCCTCACCTTCACGCTCCAGCCCAAGCAGGCGTTCACCATCTGCTTCCGCACGACCATTCAGTAACGCTCCGCCTGGCACTTCTGGGCAGCGCGGACAGGGCAGGCCATCTTCCGGGGTGGTCTGCTTTGGCGTGTGGCCCATTTGCGTGCGGCCTATTTGAAACTAAGGCCGGGCGCGTATACCTTATACAGATTCCGCTAAATTCCACCACAGGCGGAAAAGCGCCGCCTGCGGCTCCATACCGCAGAATCCGTATGCTGTTCCTACTCGCATCCGCTCAGATTGATTCGGAACTGCACCGAATCAATCGGAATCCGTATTATACGGATTCCGGGCGTGGAGTTGACCACCCAGTGCATTGGCAAGTTGTCAACGAAACACACGGCAGTCCGTATGACGGGAGAAAGTTTCCCAGGAACTCCGGCTACGGGCCACAGGAGAGCACGCAGCCAACCCGAACTCTTCTCACGGTCTCCAAAAAAGGCGCACCCATGAGCAATCAAACCGACCTATTCGGCCTGCACCCCGAGGCCCCCAAACCCCTGTTTCCCGCCGACCTGCCCGCAGACTGGAAAGAGGCGCTGGCCGCCGAATTTGCCGCGCCCTACTTTTATGAGCTGCGCGATTTTCTGGTGCAAGAGCGCCGTGAGCACACCATTTACCCACCCGCGCCGGACGTGTTCAATGCGCTACGGTACACTCCGCTGAGTAAGGTCAAGGTCATGATTCTGGGGCAGGACCCCTACCACGGCCCCGGTCAGGCCCACGGCCTGAGTTTTTCGGTGCGGCCTGCCGTGCGTATTCCGCCCAGCCTGCGAAACATCTTCAAGGAGTTGCAAAACGACATTCCCGGTTTTACGCCGCCCAGAGACGGCGACCTGCGGCCCTGGGCGCAGCAGGGCGTGCTGATGCTTAATGCTGTGCTGACCGTGCGGGCCGGGCAGGCCAACAGCCATCAGGGCCGGGGCTGGGAACAGATGACTGACGCCGTGATCCGGGCCGTCAATGCCAGGCCCCAGCGCGTGGTGTTCGTGCTGTGGGGGGCCTATGCCCGCAAAAAAGCCAGACTGATCACCGGCTCCCAGCACGTGATGATCGAATCGGCCCATCCCAGCCCACTCAGCGAGGCCAAGTTCTTCGGCACGCGCCCCTTTTCCAGGGTCAATGCGGCTCTGGAAGAGGCCGGGGAATCTCCAATCGACTGGCAATTGCCTGGGCAGGCCAATGAGTAAAGCCCGGTGGTAAAGGCAGGCGGCAGGATTCGGGCACGGCGCAAAACTGGACTATCCTGAAAGTGACGCTGTTGTTCCAGCCCTCGTGCTCCAGCCCTCTTGCCCCTCTGCCCTGCTCTGACGCCCAACAAAGCTTTTGGCTCCCGCTTCATCGGGGCAGGCATCCGCTGCTCACGGTTATTGAAAGGTTGGGCCATCCTTTCGGGGCCGGGATAAACAGCGCTCAGGTCAGGACGCTGGCCCCGCCCTTGAGAAGCGCTAGGGCGACCAGCACCACAAACATCACGGTGCGCTGCCAGCGCTGCGGAAACTGCATCATGGCCTGCGTGACCAGATTCGACAGGTACAGCCGGGCCAGCGCCGAGAGCACGGACAGCACCAGCAGCAGGTAAAAGCCGATCACTGGAATCAGACTACAGACCACGGTCAGCACGGCCTCGACGGCTTGCAGCGGGACGGCGTACAGCGCCGAGATATACACGAATTGCCGGAAGCCCCCGCGCCCCCCCAGCAGCCGCCCGACCACGAAAGCGACGCCGGTATTGACCACGAAGGTGAACATGAAACTGAGGATGCTGCGGTAGACCGACTCGAACGCCGTTCCCGTGATGATGCCCACCGCCAGCGCAAAGAGGCAATTGAGGAGCGCCGCCAGAACCACGAAGCCCAGGCTGCGGCGCAGCACCGAGCGACCGGCAAACGTGGCGCGGTTGCGAATCATTTCGGCGTCCTGATATTCGAGGATATCGACGCCGTCCCCCCACATTTGGCTAAAGGTTTCACGGGAGCGTTCGCGCAGGCGCTGAAAGCGGGTCAAGGCCTGTCTTCCCCAGTTTGCCCACTACTCGTTTGCCCAGCCCCAGCCCCGGCCTCGGCGGGCCGCAGCAGCTCGTTGCGGCGCACGAAGGCCCACATGAAGCGCCCCAGCACCAGCGTCTGCGATCGGTAGACGCTGACGGCGTCGCCTTTGGTTTCTTCCTGTTCCCCGGTCAGCGGAAAGCGCCGCCAGACTCCGCCCTGTTCCTGGGCACGCGGCGGGTACAGTCCCAGATCGGGGTGGTTCCCCTTAGGAATGGGCCATTCCAGACCGTCGTGAACGGGGAAAAAGAAGACCCGCGCCCCGATCTCGTCGGCCAGTCGCACGGCGGCGTGCGCGGTGGCCCGGTGGTCGGGGTGATGATCGAGCACGCTGGTCGTCAGGATAATTTTGGGCCTGACCATCCGCGCGATAAGTTGCAGTTCGCGCTCGACCTGCTGCCCGGTGTAAGGCGCGTCCGGGCGCAGGGCGTCTTGATACGGCACCCGGCTCACCCGCGTACTCGGGCTGAAAAAGGGCGTGGTCAGGTACTGGTTTTCCATACGGGTCAGGCCACGGTCCGGAAACCCCAGGAACAGCACGTGACTGGCCGGAACCCCCAGCACCCCGGCGGCGGCCCGCGCCTCGTCCATGCGGCGGGCGCCGTAGGCCCTGATCGCTACGCCGCCGTCCCAAAAGCGCTGCACGTAGGCCGGAGTCCAGGGAAAAGCGTCGCCGCTGGTCATGAACACGACCCAGACCTGCTGTCCCCGACTCAGCGCGTCTTGAATGATGCCCGCCGCGCCCAGGGTCTCGTCGTCGGGGTGCGCAGACAGCACCAGAATCGGCCCCGGCAAGGGCGATTGCACCGGCAGCTCCTGCCCCAGCTGATCCTGGCGGTTAAGCACCACCTGAGCCGGAACAAAAGACCGCCAGCCGTTGATGGCTGAGGCCAGGGCCAGCGACATCATGGCGAGGAGCAGCCACACATAGGTTTTCTGCCAGCGCCGCAAAAACCCCAGATCAATCCGCTTGCGCGGTGGGGTCGCCTGCGCCGGAAGACTCACCCCGACAGCATAGTGTGCTGGCCCCGGCGGTAGCGAAGCTACTTAGCCTTTAGCCGTTCCCAGTGGCGGCCAGTCGAGTTTGCTACTCCAGTCGGCGGGGCTGTCGAACACCGCCACCGCACCGTCCAGGCGGTCGTCGCCGCCGCAGCGCAGGGCAACAGTACCGACTCCGCTGCGCCGCGCCGCCTCGATGTCAAAAGGGGTATCCCCGACCATCAGCACTTCCTCTTTACCCAGGCCCAGTTTGCCCAGCGCCACCTGAATGATGTCGGGTTCGGGCTTGCTGGCCCTGATCTCATCCGAGTGGACGCGGTTGGGCAGGAGTTGGGCGACCCCGGCCAGTTGCAGTAGCTGCTCGACGATCTCGTCTTCGCCCGAGGACCCCACGATCAACTGATAGCCGCGTGCCAGCAGCGCCTCGACCAGGGCCTTTGCGCCGGGCTGAGGCTTTACCTTGCCCAGTTCCTCCGCCACGAAATGCTTTTCCCACCCCTCAACCAGCCGGTCGAACTGCGGGGTGCCGACCTTCACGCTGGTCAGCTCGGGCACGACCTGATCGCCGCCCTGGCCGATCAGCGGGCGCACCTGTTCAAAAAGCACACCGAAACCCTCGTCCCTGAACGCCGCTACCCAGGCGCGGGCATGGCCGTCGTTACTGTCCACCAGGGTGCCATCTACATCCAGAATCAGTCCACGGTAAGCCATTTTATTAGACTACCCGCTGGGCGGGGAGGATGTGGTGGCGGCGGACAGGTTCACAGGTTCTTCCGGCCCCCGGCGGCCTGGCCTATTCGCTGACCTCATAGAAGGTTTCCTGGGCGATCCGGTCAGGAAACTTGCGAATAAAGTCCACCGTGCTCAGAGCCTGGGTGCGGTGGCAGGCAATTGCGTGCAGCTTGCGGGTCATGAACGCGCCGACCTCATGGCGGACATTGGGCCGGAGCCACAGGGTCAGCAGTTCCTCGTTTTCGGGGGCGCTGTCGTTGGCGTAATACCACAGGCGGGGGCGCTGGCCTTCCGGTAGGCTGTCCCAGGCGGCCTTAACCGCCTCGTGGGTCGTCACGTGGTCGGGGTGGCCGTTGCTGCCGTTGGGCGGAAAGGTCAGCACGATCTCGGGGCGGTGGCGCAGCATGGCGTCGCGGGCCACCTCGATCAGCGGCTCGCGGGGCTGCTCTCTCAGGTGCTTGTCGGGAAACTGGTGCTGCTCGTGAACCTTCAGACCGATCACGTCGAGGCAGGCAGCCAGTTCGACCTGGCGCATCCGGGCCAGTTCCTCGGGGCCTTCGCACAGGCCCAGGGTGCGGCCCGCCTCACCGCGTGTCAGGGTGACCAGACCGCACTCGTGGCCTTCTTGTAAGTAGGTCATCAGGGTGCCCGACGCGCCGTAGACTTCGTCGTCGGGGTGGGGAACTATAAGCAGCAGTTTCATGTTCAACAGCATACGGCTCCGTTCTCCTAAACTGCGGGGCGATGTTACTGAGTGTGGACTGGGACGCCTTCAGCGCCACCCGTGAACTGGTATTCGACGCGCCGATCTGGGGCACGTCTGACCGCGAGGCCGACCGCCTGAAGGTCTGGCGTGAGCGGCTGCGTAAGCGCGGCGGCACCGACTGGAGCAGTTTGGAACATGACTTTCCGCTCTATCCCACCTGGCGGGCACTGGAGCAGTACGCCGGGGTGCCGACCTGGGTGGCCCTGAGCCATGCCGAGGCCTGGAGCTGGCTGGAGTGTTTTGAGCCGCAGGACGTGCTGAACATAGATTCGCACCACGACCTGACCAGCTTTTCGGGAGACGGCACCCGCGTCAGGCCGGGTAACTGGGCAGGGCTGGCGCTGGCGGCGGGCCGGATTACCCGCTACACCTGCCAGTATCCGGCGTGGCACGCAACTTTGCCGGTTGCTGAGGGCTATGATCTGGAGCGCACCCGGTTGGAAGTGGCCGCGCTGCTTGCGCCAGAGCTTATGCCGCGCGTGCGGCTGCTGCGTGCAGGCCGTGATCCCCGCTGGCCCGGGCGCCACAGGCTGAACGGGATTTTGCTGGTGCAGTCGCCCGCCTGGACCAGCCCGGCACACGACCCGGCTTTTGAGGAACTGCGCCACGTTTTACAGGCCCAAGTCATGACGCCCCCACTTGTACGCGTCCGCTAGGGCTAATACGGATTGCGCTCAATTCCGGCACACCAATCTAAAGCACCAGATATGCCGCTGCCAGCAGCGCTGCGAGTCTATAGGGACCTGCCGGGCAAAGAGTGCATCACCCGGCAGGTAACACCCATCAGGGCGGATGTCAACAGGTTCAGTGCAGTGTAAACTGCTCTGGCCGGGCTTTTTGTGCCGCCACCCTCTACCCTATCCGGTTCTATCCAGACCCCACGTCGCCCACTGTTCAGGAGAAACGCACTTTGACCCAGGCTGCACCCCAGAACGCCGAAGCCCTGACCTATCAGGTGGGGGTCTTCGCGCTTGTGCGACAGCACGACACGGTGCTGCTGGTACGGCCCCACAAGCTGCTGCTGCCCGGCGGCCCCCAGAGTTTGCCCGGCACGATCCTACAGACCAGCATCACCGGGCTGGGCATCATCGAAACGGCGCTACGGCGTACCCTGCTGTCTCAGGTGGGCATTTCGGTCAGCGACCTGCGGCTGGTCGGCAGCCACGTCGTCCGTGCAGGCAGCGAATCGCGGCCCCACCTGCGCCTGAACATGATTTTCGGCACCGAATACTGCTCGGGTATTCTGAACCCGCAGCCCAGCGACCTGAAAACGGCGCACTGGATCGCCCTGAACAAACTGAAAAACAACGTGCCCGACTGGTTACGGCTGGCCCTCCAGGAGCTAGAGACGGTGGCGGCTCCGAGCACGGCAGCCGTGGCCCCGGCAACAGGTGGCCTGTTCAGTCGCCGCCGCTCGTCAGAAAAGTAGAGCATTTTGCAAAAAGATGGCAAAAAGAGCACCATCTTTTTGCCGAGTGGAACGAGTGAACAAGAAAGAGTAGGACGTAGAATGAAGGGGCGGCGGTGCTTTTCCGACGTGCCCATAGTTCGGAGAACTGCTCTAAACACGCCTAGCCAGAGGCGGTTACGCGGCCTGCTCGAAAGCCATCCGGCGCTCCAGATCGCTCAGCGCTTCTTCGTATAGCGCCTGACCGACGTTCGGCACCACCGCCAGGAAGGTCGCGGCGTCGTGCAGCGAGACGTGTCCGCTGCTGTGGCTCCAGCCCGGCCCTTCTGCCAGCAGTTGCACGCGGCCAGCAGAGAGGAGAAACCGCACGCGGCCTTCTTCTGTCCGCGTGTCACTGAAATGGCGGGTGACGTTCATGCTTACAGCTTAAGCGACGAACCTGATACCAGCATCACCCAAAATGATGACGGCCTTTATGTCGCCAGATAAAACAGGGGCCGCAGGCCGTGTGAGCGCCAAAATACCGGGCACCTAACCAAATAGCGCGTGCCACACGCTTCTTTTCTTCTCAGACAGAAAGCTGAAACAGGGCGTACACTGAAGGTCTATCGCCGGAACACTCCGGCCATGAAAGGGGGTGAGACGCACATGGGAACCAAGGAAGAAGTCCGTTCGCGGCTAAGTATCGCGGATGTGGTGGGTGAATACGTGCGTCTCACTCCGGCGGGCAAGGGACGCCTGAAGGGTCTGTGCCCCTTTCACAAGGAAAAGTCGCCCAGCTTTCAGGTAGACACCGAGCAGGGGTACTACTACTGCTTTGGGTGCAAGGCAGGCGGCGACATCTTTTCTTTCGTGCAGCAGACCGAGAACCTGAGTTTCGGCGACGCGCTGCGTAAGCTGGCCGAAAAAGCGGGCGTGCAGGTCGAGCTGAAGTACGGCGAGAAGTCCAGCCGCGACCTATACGAGGTCAACGCCTTTGCGCTGGCCTATTTCCGCGAGCATCTGCCGGGGCCGGGCCTGGAATATCTGAGGCGACGTGGTCTGAGTGACGAAACGATTGCTGCCTTCGAGCTGGGCTACGCCCCCGAGGGTTGGGACGGCCTGCTGAAACTGGCCCGCACCCGGGGGGTCAGCGAGCGGCAACTGCTGGAAGCCGGGCTGCTCATCGAGAACCCGGAGAACGGGCGCGTCTATGACCGCTTCCGGGGCCGCGTCATGTTTCCTATCCGCGACCACCTGGGCCGTCTGGTCGGCTTTGGCGGGCGCGTGCTGGGCGACGAGAAACCCAAGTATCTGAACACTCCCGAAACCGAGGCCTTCAAGAAAGGCGAACTGCTCTACGGGCTGGACAAGGCGCGGAGCGGGTTCAAAGACGGACCGGGCAAAGAGGGCCAGTCGGAAGTGGTGGTCGTCGAAGGCTACATGGACGTCATTACCATGCACCAGCACGGCTTTACCGGCGCGGTGGCCTCGCTGGGTACGGCCCTGACCGCCGACCACGCCACCCTGCTTGAACGCCTGGGGGCACAAAGCATCACGCTGATGTTCGACCAGGACGAAGCCGGACTCAAGGCGACCCTCTTGGGGCTGGATCAGGTTATCGGAGCCAAGTTCCGGGTACGGGCGACCAGTGTGCCCAGCGGCAAGGACCCGGCAGACGCACTGGCGGCGGGCGACGACGCGGGCATCCGGCAGGCGCTGGCCTCCGGGCTGGACGAGGCTCATTACCGCGTGCAGGCCGCCGTCGAAAAGTATGATTCGGGCACCAGCGACGGCAAGCGCAAGATTCTGATGGAACTGCTGCCCCGCATGCAGAACCTTGACCCGCTGGACGAGGGAGCCGAGCGGATGCGGACTCTGGCCTGCGAACCCCTGGGCCTTAAACCCGAGGCGCTGTTCGACTGGATCGCGGGCCGTTCCAAGCGCAAAATGTTGACCGACACGCACCTGGCCGCCATGAGCACCAGCCACGCCGAGGAAGACCGCGAGGTGGCGCTGCTTAAGCAGCTGCTGGTCGATCCCAGCCTGCTGGCCAAACTCGACGGCTCGATGCCCTGGCGCAACGAAGCCGTGCGTAAGGTGATGCTGGCCGCCCAGGGCGCACAAAGCCCCGACGCTATTCTGGAGGTGTTTCGGGGCCAGCCCGAGGAACCGCTGCTGATCCGCCTGATGTTCGAGGGCCGCGACGCGGGCACCATAGGCCGGGCCAACTCCGAACAGTACGAGCAGAAGGTCAACGGGTACGCCGCCGCCGCCGTGGACGATATTCAGGTAACCATGAGCATAGACGCCATGCGCTCGGAGGTGGACCTGCTCAAAAAGCAGGTGTCGAGCGCCCCGCTTCCCGAGCAGCTGAGCATGCTCAAACAGATTCAGGAGTTGCAGCGGGCCATCGAAGCCGAAAAGCGCGGACGCCGCAGCCTCGCCTGAAGGCTTTGCGCAGTGTGCCGGGCCGGGCGCTGTCTTCTTGGGCAAAACGGCTTCTTGGTCAGAACGGCACCCAGAATGGGGCCTGGTCGCTGTCTTGACCAAAACGGCACCCTTGAAGGGGCCCGGTCGCTTCCCCACTGTGCTGGCATTTAGCGGAATCCGTATTAGGTCTGCGGTCTGTTCAGAAAGTCGGCTGCCCGCTTTTCCTTGAAGGCATTGACCCCTTCACGGTACTCCCAGTGGGCGCCCGCCACCTGTTGCAACTGCGCCTCGTGCTCCAGCGCCTCGTCCAGTGAGGCATTCGCCGCCGCGTTCAGCGCCTCTTTGGTCAATTTAAGGGCGTGAGCGGGGCGGGCGGCCAGTCGCTCGGCATAAGCCTGAACATCGGCCCGGAAGGTTTCGTCGGGGTAAAGGTGCTCGCACAGGCCCAGGCGCTTGGCTTCGGGGGCAGTGACCTTTTCGGCCAGCGCCATCAGCTCAAAGGCGCGGTGATAGCCTACCAAGCGGGGCAAAAACCAGCTGCTGCCGCTGTCGGGCACCAGGGCGATATTGCTAAATACTTCGACCAGCGACGCCGAGGCCGCCCACAGCCGGATGTCCCCGGATAGGGCCAGACTCGCCCCGGCTCCGGCAGCAATCCCGTTTACGGCGGTGATCACGGGCTTACCCAGCGAACGAATCGTCTGAATCAGGGGGTTATAGGTCTGATGAATATGCTCGGTCATGCGGCTGCTGTCCACTTCGCTCAGGTCCTGCCCGGCACAGAAGGCGCGGCCCGCCGCCGTGAGTACGACCACCCGCACCGAATCGTCGGCATCAGCCTGCCGGAGCTGTTGGGTCAGGCTCAAAATCAGCTCGTCGTTGGCGGCGTTGAGCTTGTCAGGCCGGTTGAGGGTCAACGTGCGAACTCCAGCTCTGGTCTCGGCCAGCACCACAGATTGTTCGGTCATGTCTGTAGCGTACCGCTACACTCGGGCAGATATGCCGCACGCCGCCCTCCCGATTATCCTGGCCCTAGACGTCAGCAAAAACCGTATCGGCTTTGCCGTCAACGCGGGCACCCTGGCTTTTGGCCGGGGCAGCGTGGACCGCAAGCGCCTGCCCCTTGACCTGAAGGCGGTGCGCCTGAAAGTCGAAGAGACCGGAGCCACCACCTTGTTGCTGGGATTGCCCCTCAGAACCGACGGCAAACCCAGTCCCAGCGCCGAGCGGGTTCGCGCCTTCGGAAAGGTGCTAAGCGAAAAAGGTTACGCCGTGACCTACCAGGACGAACGCTTCACGACCCGGCGGGCGCGTGATCTGGGAGCGACAGATTTAGATGAAGCGGCGGCAGTACAGATTTTGGAACTGTACCTACTAAATATTAAAATGTATTGATATATTTATCATATTTCTAATCAACTTTTTCATTTAAGGCCCTGTGCTTTTCCAGAATTTCGGATTTGATGCGTGCTGCCAACCACAAGTAGCTACATACCAGAAAAAGCGGCAAGACCAACTAATTCATACACGAGTCAGGCATTCATCAGAAATAAAACCCGCTATGAGAAGCAACATGAGAATCCTTGACGAGTCATGATGGGTGGCCCTATTGTCCTATCAGGCTTTAATAGTGAGATTCGCCAAAACGTCACTGGACAGTAAATCCGGCAACTGACTCCAGTTCGGTTTGGGACGGAATCCTGGGGAAGCTATCGTCTGGAGGATCTAATGAATAAAAACCTAGCACTACTGTCTTTAACTGGCATTCTGACTCTGGCCTCCTGTAGTCAGAACAACACCACACCCACCTGCACCACCAATCAAACTTTGGAAAATGGTGTCTGCGTTACCAAGCCCGTAACTGTGACCAAGGGGGCAGTCTCGATCTCTAACCCCAACGGTTACACGGTTGTGGTCAAGGACTCTACGGGCGCTATTGTTCCCGCCACCAGCCTCAACGATCTGGCTCCCGGTAACTACACCGCCAGCTTCAGTAAGGACGGCTACGTCAGCCAGAATGTTCCTTTCACTGTCAATGCGGGCGCGACTACCCCACTTGTTGCTCCCACTCTGGCGGCGGTAATCACGACCACGCCCAACACCTACTACTACATTGACTCCAAGGGCGTTCAGCAGCCTATTCCGGCAGTTGATACGTTGGCGACCAATGTGGGCAGCAAGTTCGTGTTTTCTGCCTGGCTGCAAGACCAGACCGGCGGAGTAAACCCCGGCAACCTGGCGGCCAGCGCCAAAGCTCTGGCAACCGAGCAGACGGAAGTTGCCCCCCTCAACACCCAGAACATTGCTGCGGCGTTTGTGGGTTACAAGGCGGTTGACGGCAACGTTTACCCTGTAGTCGGCGCTGGCGTACGCTGGGACATCGTTCAGGCGACCAGCCAGACTAAGGTTCGTTTTGCTACGGCTGATGACGGCTCCATGGCTTCGGGCGCTCTTCGTCCCCAGGACATCAACGACCAGGCAATGAACGCCAACACCTGGACTAACCGTGCCACGGCGACTTCCGTTAACGTTCCCTTTCCTTCCAGCCCTGATTACCCCACCAATAACGTCACGGGCGTAACGACCCCCAACACCGACGGTTTCACTTGGACCGCCCTGTGGATTCCCGACGGCACCAGTGATAAGGCTGACATCACCGCCGTAGCCAGCATCAACGGCACTGAAATCAACAAGACCGTGCTGCACAAGCTCTTTGCCCCCAGCGCCAAGCTGGCTATCGCCAAGACTCCCAAGACTCAGACTGTTAATGTCGGCGACAACGCTACCTTCACGGTCACCGTGACCAATACGGGTGCTGGCCCAGCCGCTGGCGTCAAGCTGAGCGACGTGCTGTCGTCCGGTACGGCTGCCAACTATCAGGTGGTTAGCGTAACGGGTGGAACCGTCTCCGGCACTGGCTTCAACTCTACCTTTGACATTCCTGCCGCCACGACTGCCGCTGACGGCACCGTTACCCCTGCCACTGTGACCATTACCCTGGTTGCCAAGGCCAGCGCTGTAGACCAGTACTGCGATACCGTTACCGTTAACAGCTACCAGAACGGTGCATTTGGCATGATCACGCCTAGCGGCATGAGCGACTCGGCCTGTGTCACGGTTGTCGCTCCCACACTGAACATTGTCAAGGAACTGGTTGATGCTAACGGCACTGTTATCCCCAGCCCGGCTAACGTAGCCAAGAACACGCCCGTATTTGCCCGCATTACCGTGAGTAACAAAGGTACTGCTGCGGCCAATAACATTGTTGTCACCGAAGCTTTCCAGGGCACGGGCGCTGTGGCTAACTACACGTTGGGTGCAGTGAAGGCTGCTCCGGCCACCGTTACGACCACAGCCAATGCGAGTGGTGAGGGCTTTAGCACCGCCGCCTTCAACCTGGCTGCTGGTGCGAATCAGACCTTTACCTTCCCCGCACAGGCCAGCGTTGACGGCACCTACTGTGATAACGCCTCTGCTGTTGCTCAGAACACCACCGGCACGGCGGTCACCGTTGCGGGCAGTCCCACCGCCAACGTTTGCTTTACGGTCACCAGTCCTAACCTGACCATCACCAAGCAGAACCAATCGATGAGCGGTGCGGTCCCCGTACCTAGCCTCTACCCTGGCTCCAGCTACAAGAGCGTTATTACCGTCACCAACAGTGGTACGGGCGCTGCGACTGGCGTTGCGGTCAGTGATCTGCTGGGCAACCTGAACAATACTACTTACAACACCTTCGGCAGCGGTACGTTCACCATCACGAATGGTGATGGCACCACCGCCAGCACCGGCAGCCTCGCTGCGGGTACGACGGCCAACACCATTACTACGGTTCCTGCCAACGTGACTCTGAACGCCGGGCAAAAGCTGACCCTTGCGCTGACCAGCACTATCGCTACTGCTTCTGCTCAGGGTAGGTACTGTGACGTAGCAACCTTCACCAGCACCAACGCGGGCACCAACACTGCTAACGACTGCGTGACCGTGGTTAACTACGTTTCTACCCGCACCCAGATGTCTGACGGTGATAGCAAAGATGCCAGCAACAAGGACCCTATCCCTGCTGACGGCAAGACCATACTCACTCTGTCAAGCGGTATGGGCGTAGAAAACGCTTCTAACGAAGGTGTCAAGAACAATGTTATGGTTTACAACTTTGGCTCGACTGATCCTCGTGGAGCAACCTCCGGTGTTTTCCAGGTTCAGAGCACCGATGTCTACTATGACACTACTCCTACCACCAACCCCAATAACGGCTCTATCACCAGTGACTACACCCGTCCTGGCGTGGTCAAACTGACGCTGGGTACGGACTACACATTGACCCCCAGCGCGACCGTTACCCCTGGCCAGTCCCAGACCATCACCCTGACCCCTGGCTTTACCATTGCTACTGGCGGCGTGGTCTGGGTCCGTCATAACATAGTTGCTCCTGTCGGCACGACTCCCCGTACCTACAACAGCAGCGTGCTGTGGTCCGGCAACGGAGTCCTCGACAATGTGGCTACTGGTGGCGCTGCCGGCGAACCCACCACGACCCTTCTCCCCAACGTATCTGATTAGCGGCCAACTTCCCCTCTAGCGACCAAGCAGGTAGACTCTAGGGGTGACGGGAACGGCAACTGCGA
>NZ_JAGLBG010000036.1 GCF_018260405.1 Deinococcus sp. | reverse complement strand
GTCGCTAGGGTAAGCTGCGCGTTCCACCGTTAAAGCCTAAAACATTTCCCATGGTTAGGGCCTCAGACAGCCTCTCAGGCCCTCAGTCAAATTCGACGTGAAATAGCTCAGCACATGTCCGTCGGCCGGGTCGTACTTCACGTCGTCCAGAATCAAACAGGAGCGGGGCGCTCTGGCAGAGGCGATCTCTTTGGCAATCTCCGCGAAATGGCCTTCCATCGTCAGGGCAGGCCACCGGGTTTCGCCGCCCTGAACCTGGCCGCCCTGCACCACCACCGCAGTCTGCTGTGTGCCGCCGCTTATGGTGCCGAAATTGCTAATGCGCGGTGTGTAGGTATAATTCTGAATCCCGGCCTGCGCCCAGCGCTGCTTTGCCGCCGCTAGTTCGGTGTCCAGGCGAGTAAAATCGGGGGTGTTATAGCTACCGACACAGCCCTGGCGCTTCTCCGCCGGGGAACAGGCCGCCAGCGCGAGAAGCGCAGAGGCCGTCAGACAGATTTTTTTCACACCTTATTGTGCCGCGATTTTAATCGAACTGCACATAGATGGCCTTGAGGTACTCGGCCTCGGCAAAACTGGCGTGATGGTCGGGGGCGTGGCGACTGGTACGCAACTCCTTGAAAGGGCGCCCGCTGCGCCGCGCCGCCTGCCGCACCACCGCGAAAAACTCCTCGGCGCTGACATGGGCCGAACACGACGCGCTAAGCAGCACGCCGCCCGGAGCCAGTTTCCTGATACCGTCCGCCGCTAGTTTGCTGTAGGCACGAAGGGCTCCCTCGCGCTCGGCCTCGCGGCGGGCCAGCGAAGGCGGGTCGAGAATGATGAGGTCAAATTGCCTCGGCGTCTGCGAGAGCCACCCGAACACGTCAGCCTGCACGGTTTCGTGCCGCGCCTGAAGCCCCGGATTCAGGGCAAAGTTGCGCTCGGCCCCCGCCAGCGCGTGCGGGCTAATGTCCAGACTGAGCACTTCTGTGGCCCCGCCCCGCGCCGCGTACAGCGAAAAGCCCCCGGTAAACGAAAAGGCGTTCAGAACCCGCCGACCTTTCGCCAGCGCCTCGACCCGGCGGCGATTCTCGCGCTGATCAAGGAAAAACCCGGTCTTCTGGCCCCTTAAAACATCGGCCTCGAAGGCAAGGCCCGTTTCGTGAAAGATGACCGGCCCGGTAGGGGTTTCCCCGGCCAGCACGCGGCCATCTTGCAAGCCCAGCTTGGCGGCGTGGTCCTGAATGTTGCGGCTCAGGCGCAGCACGACGCCAAATCCGGCAAAGCGCTTTTCTAGCAGGCGCAGCAGCAGCGGAAAATACACGAACCACGCCGCCGTGTACACCTTCATGACCAGTATGCGGGCGTAGCGGTCAATGACCAGCCCCGGAAAGCCGTCGGACTCACCGTTCACCAGCCGGTAACCGGTGGTCTCGGGGCCGAACAGCGCGGCGCGGCGGTGCAGCGAGGTGTCGAGGCAGTGTGCCCACCAGGCCTCGTCCAGATTGACGGGCGAACCGACGTGCAGCACGCGCAACCGCAGCGGCGAGTAGGGGTCGTACAGCCCGATGGCCAGAAAGCGGTCACGGCGGTCATAGATCACGGCCAGTTCGCCCGCCTCGCCCGCACGGTTTTGTTCGCGCACACTGCTTTCGTACACCCAGGGGTGCCCGGCGCGGATAAAGGACTCGGCAGTATGGGTCACTCGCAGGCGCAGCCGGGACTGGGCGGGTGTGCTTGCGCTACTTGAACGGGGAGGCTGCTCCATCGCGGTTTACCATAGGGCATTCGGCGCGGGCGCGGCGGGTTTTCCTTTGGCACCGTCACCTCTGGCCGCTGTTACCTCCGTCCCGCCAGGGGGCCAGAGCCTGTCTGTTTGGCGGGCGCAGGTTCTGAACCACGCGGGCACACCACCTGATAAATCTTTCCGATTTCCCGAACACGCTGGCAGATAACGTAGAAACGGCCTCACATTCTCTCATGAACGTACAGACCCAGCGCCCGGTGAGCGGTGCTGTCATCGGTGACGGCCTGATCCTGACCGCCGCCCCGACACGCGGGCCTGTAAGTGGGGCTGGTCAGCATTTGAGTGCTGGGCTGCGTTACCCTGGGGCATGACCATTAAAGCTCTGTTCTGGGATATCGGCGGCGTCCTTCTGACCAACGGCTGGGACCGGGAACAGCGGGCCGACGTGACCGCACGCTTTGGCCTCGACAATAACGAATTTACCGAGCGCCACAAGCTGGCCGCGCCCGAACTGGAGCTGGGCCGCATGACCCTGGACGAATACCTTGCCCAGGTCGTCTTTTACCAGCCGCGCAGCTTTGGCAAAGAAGAATTTCGCGCGGCGATGGAAGCCGAAAGCCAGCCCGACGAGGCGGCCCTGGCCCTGGCCCGCGACCTGGGGCAGCGCTGGCGGATGTACTCGCTGAACAACGAGGGTCACGATCTTAACGCCTACCGCATCGCCACCTATCACCTCAACGAATTTCTGCTGGCGTTTTTCACGTCGTGTTACCTGGGCGTTATGAAACCCAACCCCGCAGTCTACCGTCTGGGGCTGCGGCTGGCCCAGCTCAGCCCCGAGCAGACCGTGATGATCGACGACCGCGTCCAGAACGTCGAGGCGGCCCGCTCGGTGGGAATGCAGGCCATCGAGTTCAAAAACGCCGCGCAATTAAAGGCTGATCTGCAAGCTCTGGGCATCAACTGATACGGAAATCAGCTCCCGTTCCCCTGCCCGGCCTCAAGCACCTGCCGGGGCCGCTCGGGTAAGTGTATCCGGTCTGATTTTCGCAGGCGCTGGCGCGGTTTTTCCAGCGTGAGGCACAGGTAGACCTCAGCCTGGGCTTTCAGGAACGACACATAGCTGTCTTCGCTGCCGCTACGCACACATTCCAGAGCCAGCAGGTCGAGCTGGTCGCTCAGCTGCTCCAGAGCCAGATACCGCGCAGCGTTTTTGCCGCTGTCGCCCAGGGTTTTTTCCAGTTCAGACAGGCTCTCAGGTTCACGGATGATTTTGCGCGCGGCCCGGCGCACGTTCGGGTCTTCCAGCGTCAGGGTACAGGCGCGGCAGGGCTGCTCCGGGCCGGTATCGGGACTGGGTTCGGCGCAGACTGGGCACGGGCGATACCCCTGCTCCTCACGCCATTTGCGGGCGCGGGTGATCGCCTCGGCTGCGCGCAAAGCCGCCTGTTTGAGTTCGGGGTCACTGACGTCCTGCACCAGCTTGCGGGCGCGGGCACGGTCGGGCGCGGGCAGGGGCGCGGCGCGGGGGGCGTCCGGCACATGCTTGATGGTGCCCACGCTGAAGCGCAGTTCCTGAATGCTCTCGTCGCCCATCAGCTCTTGCAAGCGCTTCAAAAAGTGGTGGCGCTGCATGGTCAGGTGGTGCGCCGTGGCACTGTCGCGGACCTCAATGAACAGCGTGCTGCCCTGCTGCGAACGGGGCCGGGTCATCCGGGCGATTTCTGCGCCGACTGCGCTGGGCCACAGCAAAATGCCGCGTGCCCGCGCCACCCCGTAAGTCAGCTTAGAAGTGCCCAGGGTCGCCCCCATCAGCTTGCCCATGTCCATCTGCCCACCGTAGCGGCGGCGGGTCATACGCTGACCTCCGCTGGGTCGGGCTGCACTGGGTTGGCCTGCATTGGGTTGGCCTGCACTGGGCCAACTTCGACTGGGCCAACTGCTACTGGATCAACTTCTACTGGGTCGGCGCAGGCCGTTTCGACCGTGAAGCGGCCCGAACGTGCCCGTAACGTCAGGGCCGCGCCCGGCGGGTGTTCGGTGCCCGTCACGATAGCTTGGGGCACGCTGGCGGCGAGGTCAAGCAGGTACTGGCGGCGATTGGGGTCAAGCTCGGCGGTAAAGTCATCGATCAGCAGCACGGGCTTTTCACCAAATTTTTCGGCCAGCAGTTCCAGTTCGGCGCGGCGCAGGGCCAGGGCCACGGTGCGGCCTTCGCCCCGACTGGCATAGTCACTCGCCGGAAACCCGCCCAGGGTCAGCACCAGATCATCGCGGTGCGGCCCGGTCACGGTGGCGCCACGCGCAATTTCCTCGGTGTGGCGGGCGGCCAGATCGGCGGCGTAGGTTTCGGGCGTGGTGGATTCGCTTAGGGTCAGCACCAGGGCCTTGTGGCTGCCTAGCGCGGCATTGGCCTCACACGCCAGTTCATCAAGGCGGGTCAGGGCGCGGCGGCGAAAGAGCATGATCTCGGTGCCCAGGGTAACCAGCGACTCGTCCCAGACCTGCATGGCCCAGTGTTCGCCCGAGCGGAGGGCCGCGTTGCGCTGCGATACCGTGCGCTCGTAGCGGCTGACCTGCTGCCCGTAGCGCGAGCTGAGGCGCGAAAGCAGCGAGTCCAGATACCCCCGCCGCCCCGACGGTGAGCCGAAGACCAGTTCGCTGTCTTCCGGACGAATCCAGACGGCGCTGCCACGCGGCAGATCGCCGGTGCGAACCTTTACGCCGTCCACCTTCAACTGCCGCCGCCCGCGCCCCAGCCCAACTTCCTGAATGCTCAGGCTGCCGCCCTGCTGCAAATCGGCCCGCACGTAGGCTTCTTTTTCGCCCTGCTGCACCAGTTGTTCTAGCCGGGTCACGTCGGTCTGCCCAGTCAGCGCGAGGTAAGCCGCTTCCAGCAGGTTGGTTTTGCCCGCGCCGTTTTCCCCGAAGATGCCCGTCACGCCCTGCGGAAACTCCAGCGTACCTGGGGCCAGATTCCGGTAATTCAGGGTAGACAGGGCGCGGAGCAACACGCCCCGCATTTTAGGGCAAGCTGGGAGGCTGATTGGTGCTTCTCATTCATTAGTCCTGCTGCGAAGATTGCCGCAAGGACGGTCTAAAGGTCAAAGAGTCCAAGGAGCTAAGGGCAAAAACCACCGGTGCTTAAGTGCCTGTCCGGAATGTAATGGTTAAAAATAGAATTCCGTTATTGATGACGTGCTTTTCTCCCTCTCCCCTTACGGGAGACTGACACAGCTGCGCAGCAGAGGGGGGGTAGACCGGGCCAATTCCTATACTCGCTCTGCGGCGCAGCTCTACGAGTCCGCCTGGTTGGTCTTTACGCAAACTTGGTTGTCCTTAACATTCAGTAAAATGCTTTAACTCTTACCAGTAAGCTTACTGCGGCTGCCGCGCCATCCTCACTGCGTCGCGCACCGCCGCGCACACTGCTTCTTGCACTAGCGTGCCCAGCAGCAGCGGGTCGGCGGGCGGCAGGGCGCAACTGCTGAGCATAAAGGCGCTGTCGCCGTCCCAGAAGGTGTGGCTGGGGTGAATCACGCGCCCCAGCGCGGTCTGCGCGGCGTCTGCAAAGCGGCGGCACTCGCTTTTGGTCAGGGTATGCCCGGTAACGACCGCGACTAGCGTGGTGTTCTCGACTGGCGTCGGCGTAAAGGGCTGGTGACTGGGGTCATGCCCAGGGCCAGTGCCCGGCCCGGCCAGCACCTGACCCTGTTCATCCAGAACGTCGCCCACCGCATTGACCACCGCGATGGCCCCCACACTGACATTCCCCAAGCGGCCCAAGCGACCAGCCACGGCGCTGCCGAGACCGCCCGCCGCCGCGCCCTGCCCACCCAGATATTTGCCGACAGTGGCCCCGGTGCCTGCCCCGACCCGGCCCCGCGTCACCGGGTCGCTTGAAGCGCTCAGGGCAGCAGCGGCGCCGTGTTCAGCACGGGGTCTGGCGCTGGAACTGCCCACGCCCAGGTCGTAGATCACGGCGGCAGGCACGATGGGCACCCGCGCAAAGCCGGTTTCGTACCCGACGCCGCGTTCTTCCAGCACCTCGACCACACCCTGCGCCGCGCCCAGCCCCAGTGCGCTGCCCCCAGTGAGCAGCAGGGCATGTATCCGCTCGACGGTCTTTTCAGGTGACAGCAGCACGCCTTCGCGGGTGCCGGGGCTGGGGCCGATGAACGACGCCGAGGCCACCGCGCCCTCATCGGGGCACAGGATAACCGTGCAGCCGGTCTGCCCTGCCAGGTCAGTCCAGTGACCCACCCGGAAGCCCGGAATGGCGGTAAGGGTCGTGTTTTCTGGGGTCATGTTCCCAATCTACTAGAACTAAAAACTGCCCCGGCACGACTGGCCTGGGGCAAGTTCTGGAGAAACTGGCTTACTTGGCGGCGGCGTACCGCTTGGCGACTTCGTCCCAGTTGACCACGTTCCAGAAGGCCTTGAGGTAGTCGGGGCGCTTGTTCTGGTAGTTGAGGTAGTAGGCGTGTTCCCACACGTCCACGCCCAGCAGCGGAGTGCCGCTGACGCCCGCGACGCTTTCGCCCATCAGCGGGTTGTCCTGATTGGCGGTGCTGACCACAGCCAGTTTGCCGCCCTGCACGACCAGCCACGCCCAGCCGCTGCCAAAGCGGGTCTTGGCCGCGTCTTCAAACTTTTCCTTGAAGGCGTCGAAAGAACCGAAGGCGCTGCTAATAGCTTCCAGCAGTTCACCGCTCGGCTGGCCGCCCTTGCCCTGGCCCATAACCTGCCAGAACAGACTGTGATTGGCGTGACCACCCGCGTTGTTCCGCAGCGGGCCTTGCTTGTCGGCGGGCAGGGCACCCAGCTTCTGAATCAGTTCCTCGACGGGCAGACTGGCAAATTCGGTGCCTTCGAGCGCCTTGTTAGCGTTGTCGATATAGGTCTGGTGGTGCTTGGTGTGGTGAATCTCCATGGTGCGGGCGTCGATGTGAGGTTCGAGGGCGTCGTAGGCGTAAGGCAGGGGGGGTAGGGTGTAGGCCATGATGAAACTCCTTTCAGGCACGCGAAAGATGGTGTGATGCGTGCTTGCTGACCCTTATCTTACCCTACCCGTGTGAGAGCTGACGGGGCGTCAGAGCTTTAGCAGAGCTTAAAAAATCCCCTGGAAATCAGGGGACCGCGAAGTGATGAGGGGGTGGCGCGTTTTACTTGAGCCGGTTTAGGCCATCCTGCGCCGCCTGATAGCTGGGGTTAAGATTCAGTGCCCGCTGATAGTAGTCCAGCGCCGTTTTCTTATCGGATACAAGAGGCCCGGAACTGCGCTCGTAGCTTAGGCCCAGGTAATACAGGTACTCGGGGGTATTGCTGCCCAGTGCGGCAGCTTTGGTCAGGTTTTCGCGGGCGGCCTGCAAGTTTCCGGCGTCCAGTTCGATTCGGCCCAGGTAATAATAAAATTCCGGATAGCGCAGACTGTCGAGGGCCAGGGCCTGGCTCAACTGGGTTCTGGCTGTGACCGGATCTTTTCCCAGGTAGCTCACGACGCCGTATTCGCCCACGGCGTAGGCATTGGTGGGGGCCAGTTTGGCAGCCTGCGCCGCTTCGGGCCGTGCCGCTGTCACGTTGCCGCTCAGGGCCAGCAGTTTGGCGTAATAGGCGCGGTTATAGGCGTCACGCGGGTCGGTAATCACGGCCTGTTGCAGGCTGCTGATCGCCTGCGGCAGGTCGCCCGTCGCACTGTACATGTCGCCCAGGTTGAACAGGATCAGGCTGTTATCAGGGTTCAGCGTACTGGCCTGCTTGAAGGCGTCGATGGCTTTGGCCGCGTCACCCATCAGCCGGTAGACACTGCCCCGGTCATTAAGCACCTTGCTCATGTTCAGGTCGCGGTCTGGACCAGCCTGACTGGCAACCACCGTTTCGGCGTCTTTAAGCACATTCAGGGCCTGACTCAAATTGTCTGTGACCGTCTTGCGGTCGCTGCTGCCCACGTACTGCTGCTGATAGGCCTGTGACAGGGCAATGTAGCCGCTGATGTCCTGGGGTGCAGCGCGGGTCAACGATTTGAGGGTCGTGATGGCCGGAGCATAGAGCCGCAGCTTGACCTGAGTCCGCCCCAGCCCCAGCAGCGCGGCCCTGTTCAGCGGATCAATCTCATTGGCCGCCCGGAACGCCACGTAAGCCTGATCGTATTTGCCCTGCTCGTAGTACATGTTCCCGACAATGATGTAGTTTCCAACGGGCGGGTGGTTGACCGGGGTCGCCTGAGTTGGGGTTGAGGCGCTGGAGGGCCTAGTGGTTGCCGCTGGAGCAGTTTGGGCAAAGGCACTGCCGAGGCAGAGTAGGGTAATGACCAGACTGTTTTTCACTGCTAGACCTCCGTGGTCGTTGCGGGCCTCTAGTTATGCCTGCTGGCTAACCGCCCGACGTGGCCGCTGAGACGGCTGTAGTGGTAGTTGCCGTAGCATACGCGAAAAAGACCAGCTGATTAAACCGGCGTAACTGACCAACTATTTCACTAAGGGGCAGTTCCTCTGACGCCTGAGGCCGCTCTATCCGGTCAATAATGTCATTTTCAAACCTGCCGGAACACACCGCCCATCCGGCAGGTTTGGTCTAAACTAGCCGGATGCAGCTTCTCCTCGATCTCCACCCCGACCAGTACCCGCTGGAGGGCTTTCGCCGCAAGCAACTGCTGGGGTGGGTCTTCGAGCAGGGGGCAGGCACCTTCGGCGGCATGACCAACCTGCCCGCCGAACAGCGCCAGCAGCTCGAAGCACAGTATCTGCTTAATCCCTTCCGCGAGATCGAAACGGTTCGCAGCACCGACGGCAGTGTCAAATACCTGTTCACGCTGCTCGACGGGCGGCAGATGGAAGCCGTGTTTATGCCCTATCTCGACCGCAAGACCATCTGCGTTTCGACGATGGTAGGGTGCCCGGCCCGCTGCGCTTTTTGTGCCACTGGCGCGATGGGCTTCGGGCGCAACCTGACCCCTGGCGAAATTGTCGGACAGGTGCTGGCTGTGGCGGGCGGCGAGGGTATAGAACCGCGTGAGATTCGCAATCTGGTGTTCATGGGCATGGGTGAGGCGATGCTCAATTACGAACACACCATGGCCGCCGCCCGCACCCTGCTGCACCCCGACGCCCTGGGCATGAGCAAACGCCGCATTACCCTGTCCACGGTGGGCATCGCCAAGGGCATCCGCCGACTGGCCGAAGAAGATGACCTGGGCCTTAAACTGGCGATCAGCCTGCACGCCCCCGACGAGGACACACGCCGGAAGATCATTCCGACGGGAGCCGTCAACTCGATTGCCGAAATCATGGGCGCGGCGCGGGACTATCAGGCGGTGACCGGGCGGCGCATCACTATGGAATACACCATGCTGCGCGGCATCAACGATCACCTCTGGCAGGCGGAGCTGCTGGCCGACCTGCTGCGCGGGCTGGTCAGTCACGTCAACCTGATTCCCATGAACCCCTGGGACGGCAGCGGCTTCGAGAGTACGACCGAGAGCGATATTCAGGCGTTTTACGACACCTTGCAGCGGCGCGGCATGGACGTCAGCGTGCGCCGCTCACGTGGCAAGGATGCGGGCGCAGCGTGCGGTCAGCTGGCGCTCAAGCGGCCCGGCGCGGCCCAGGGCGACCAGTTCGGGACAGTCTAATCCGGCAGCTATGCCCTGCGCTCAGAGGGTAACAGGCACAGCCAGAGCTGCGAAAATGAGCCCCCAATAAAAAAGTCCCCGCGCTAGGCGGGGTTTCGTATGGTGGGCAATGAGGGATTTGAACCCCCGACCAATCGCTTGTAAGGCGAGCGCTCTACCGCTGAGCTAATCACCCACGCAGTCTAGAATATTACAGGGCAGCGGCTCAAAGGTCAAGGGCGGCAAACTGAAAAGGGTAAATCCCACCGAGATGGAATGACTGGCAAGGGCGGCCATTTTTCCTGTGCTGGTCACATGCTCCCTCTCTGCGAGCTATACCAGTCACTCTTGCGTCCCTTCGCGGCTCCCCCACAGCGTCTAAGAGTCCCTCTCTCACGACTGGAGGGGGGCTAGAAAAGTCGTTAAAAACGGGGTTTTCTGCTTTGCAAGACACGCTTTAAGTTCGGTTATCCCAGCAGGGTGGGATGCCGCCAACTAAAAAAAGCCCGCCGAAGCGAGCCTTTGCCTATCTCTGGTGCGAAGAAAGGGACTTGAACCCTCACTCCCTACGGGAACTAGATCCTAAGTCTAGTGCGTCTACCAATTCCGCCATCTCCGCACGCGGCGCATAACGCACGGGCAAATATAGCACTGCACAGCCAGAACACAAGCTTCAGCAAGGCAAGCCCACAGAAATAAAAAAGCCCAGCACATTCAAGGCTGAGCATTCTGGGGTGGCTTAGGGGATTTGAACCCCCGACCTCCGCTTCCACAGAGCGGCGCTCTAACCGACTGAGCTAAAACCACCATTCGTAATTTCCCGCCGCCTGCACCTTCACGGGCCTATACAGTGTAGGGGTGAGCCGCCGCCGTGTCAATCGTAACCGCACTGCAGGGTGAAGCCGCCCACGCATCTCAACGGGGCGGCTCCGCGCCAGAGCGTTACGCTACCCCGGCTTTACTTTACGCCCGCCAGATAGTCATGAATCGCCTTGATCTGCTTGTCGGTAGGGGGTTCGCCGTCCAGACCCTGCTGGGCAAAGTGCGGCATAACGGCGCTGAGTTTGCGTCCGCCGGGCGCATTGCCGTGAAGCACAGCTTCCCCGAAATCGGGCAGCGCCCAGCCCGCCGCCGTTTTTAGGTTTGGCCCGACGCCGCCGCCCCCGGTAGCCCCGTGACACCCCGCGCAGTTCGAGGCGAACAGGGTCTGACCGTTGATGGGCGCGGCTCCCTGGGTAGCGGCCATAGACGCGCCGCCCGCCTGGTGACCGCTGATGCGGTGATAGCCGATCTGGTAGGCCCCAACGCCCAGCAACACCGCCAGCACAGAAAAAGTGGCGAAGGCGGCAATTTCTCGCCCACTGAAGGAACGGTCTTCACCGCTCATCGGCAGCCTCCCGCACCCACGCTGAAGAAGTCGCAGCCTGGCACCAGCGAGGCGTTGGCAATCAGCCGCAGCACCACTGGGCCGTACATCAGCAGTACCAGGGCCAGGGCAACCACCCACAGCGCCAGCAGCGGCTCGGTGGTACGCACCAGAGTGCTGGCCCGCGTCAGGTCGCTGCCCGCCGGACTGATCACGTCGCTGTAGGGCAGCGGCGTGGTGACCTCACCGTCGTCCACGCGGGGCGAAAGCAGCGTGGCGAACAGTACGTAGAAGTACATCAGGCCCCCCACCAGCAAGATCACGCCGCTGATTCCCGTCAGGGCCATTGGAATTTGCGAATGCATACTGCCTTCTTTGTAGATCGGCAGGGCGGTGGCACTGATCAGGGCGCGGCGCGGAATGCCAAGCAGACCTTCCCAGTGCATCCCCACGGCAAAGAACATCATCCCGGCGAACCACAGCCAGACGGAGCTCAGCGCCAGTTTGGGCGCGGCGAGGCGCTTACCAGTCAGGTGCGGCACCAGCCAGAAGGAAATCGCCATGAAGCTGAGCGTGACCGCCGTGCCCACCGTGATATGGAAGTGTCCCGGAATCCAGGCAGTGTTGTGAATAACCGGGCTGAAGGCGTAGCTGGCCGTGATGATGCCGCCCGCGCCCCCGCCGATAAACGAGATCATGGCGAGAATCTGGCCTGTTACCGAGGGGTCGCCCCAGGGCAGTTTGAAGATCCACCCGACAGCGCCGCGCCCGCCACGCGCACGGGCGGCGTCTTCGAGTGCGCCCGCGATACTGAAGGCGGTCAGCAGACTGGGAATGGCGACCAGGAAGGTCAGGAACATGTGAATCAGTTTCCAGACATTGCTGATGTTAGGGTCGGCGTACTGGTGGTGAATGCCGACGGGCGTACTGTTAAGGAGGAACATCACGAAGGTCAGGCGGGCCAGCGGCTCGGATACAATACGGCCCCCGGCCTGCTTAGGCAAGAAGGCGTACCACGAGATGTAGGCGGGCAGCAGCCAGAAGTACACGATGGCGTGTCCGGTCCACCAGAAGAGTGTTTTGGCGATTAGTGGATCAACGCCGGGGCGCAGGCCAAAGACCCAGGGAATAAGCACGAACAGGGCTTCACCGACCAGCCCCAGCGCGGCGACCAGCCACATCATCCAGGTGCAAACGGTCATAAAGGTGACCAGTGGCGTGACCTTGCCGGGGTTGGCCTTTTTCCAGCCGATCCAGGTCACAATTACTTGCAGGGCGACCAGCAGGCTGGCGGCCACCATGATCGTGGCCCCCACGTAGAACAGCCAGTGGCCTTCCATAGGGGGGTAAAAGGTGTACAGCAGCGTGGCCTTGTTGAGCAGCAGCGGCACGGCGGCCATCAGCAGTCCGGCGGTCATCATGATGTAGGTGCCCCAGGCGAACTTCATGTTGATCTTGGCGCCCATGTCACGAGTGGGCAAATACAGAAGCCAACCGGAAATAAAGAACTGCGTAAACACCAGCGCGTTCAGCACGCCGTGCAGCGACAGGCCCTGATAGTACGACTTGAGCAGCGCCTTGAGAATGGGGTTGTCGTAGACGTTGATTCCGGCGTAATTGAACGCCTGAAGGGGGCCGATCAGCACACCGATAAACAGCGCCAGAAACGCCGTAACCACGTAATACTGCGTGACCTTTTTCAGGCTGGCGAGGTAGGCGGCGTCCTGAATGGCCGGAATGGTGCGGGCGCGGAAGTCCCCAGGGGCCAGGGCCGGAGCCGGGCGCGGCAGGTCAGGAGTGTGGACAGGCGAAGTGGTCACGGTTGGGGGGCCTCCACGATGATTTTGTTAAGCATGTTGTGGTGCCCGACCCCGCAGTACTCGTCACAGACGATGTTCAGCGGGCCGGGGCTGCGAAAGGTCGTGGTGAAGCTGGCGACCTGTCCAGGAACGACGGTGGCGTTGACATTGGTCTTTTCGACGTAATAGCCGTGCAGCACGTCTGCCGAGGTCAGGTAGAAAGTCACGGGTTTGCCCGCAGGCACTTTCAGCACGGGCGGGTCGAAGGCGAAGGCCCGCGCAACCACGAAAGCGCTGTAGGTCCCGTCCTTGTTATCGACCAGTCCCGGCGTGGCAAAAGGCGTCCCAGCAAAATTCCTGGAATTGATCCGCCCGTTCTTGACCCCTTCAAGGTGATGCCCGCCGCCACCTTCATCCTCAATGCGCGGAATGGTGCCGCTAAGAAAGCTGGCGAACACGGCCACGGCCAGGAGCACCGACATGACCACGGCAATGCCGAACCAGATGTTTTCGTACTTCTCCATCGTGTGATGGTCGAGCCGCTGTATGCGGGGCGCCATATCAGGCTCTTCCCTGCTGAATGCCCAGCACCAGACACCAGAAAGCGATGGTCACCAGCAGCAGCACGGCAACAACCATCAGGGTGCCGACCGGCACGGGGCCACGGGCTTCCTCGTGAACTGGCGCGGTCGGAGCCATGAGCGGGGTCTCGGGCGCGGGAGTTACGGCCTCTACCACTGTGGTTGTTCTGGTTTCGGGGATCATCCCTGCACCTCCGCCGGAACGCGGGCATAGTCGCGCAGAATATCGCTGACGGTCACCACGCCGACCAAGGCCCCCGCATCACTGATGACCGGCAAGGCGCCGACCTTGTGGTGCAGCATGGTGTAGGCGGCGTCGCGAGCATCGGCCTCGGCCACGGTGGTCAGCACGCTGCGGCGCATCACGTCGCTCACACTGACAGCGGCTAGGCGGCTGGTGGCTTCCCAGGGCGAGAGGGTACTGACCTTGCCAGGCATCACCTCGCGCAGATCGCGGTCAGTCACGATGCCGACCAGCTGCGGCCCGTCGAGCACCGGCAGGCGGCGAATCCCACGCGACTTCATCAGGTGGACGGCGTCGGGAATAGGCAGGGCGGGCGCCGCCGTGATGGGCGGCGAACTCATCAGATCACGGACAAGCATCGGGTTTCTCCATGCCATGAGATTGAAATGAGGGCATTACGAAGGCATTACAGGCCGCCAGCAGCGCCCATTGCTGGGCAGCTAGCAGTTGTTGGGCAGGTAGCACCTCTGCAAATCCCGCTCAATTCAGCTACATCTGTGGAGGCATCAGCCCTGACTCAGTGGGGCGAAACCCGTATCTCTTCCCACTCGCCTGCGTTCGGAGTAGGTTCAAAACTGCTGGGTTCAATCGGCACTTGTAATAGACCTGTTGCAAAAGTCGCCCGGTTCTTCTCATTCAGTTTGCTGCTACTCGCCCTGCTCGGTGAAAGCGGGGATTCGGGGCGGCCCCCACTTTCACAAGAGTTCTATTATACCCCTGATTCCTGGGAGTCCTGCCGCCCAGACTGTCCCAGCTGTTCGGCCTCTCTGAGAACACAGGTCGGCTCACCTTCTTTAATGCGCTCGGCCAGTCGTGCCGTTTCGGCCATAGGCGTGTCGCTGACCTCATGGGCCAGGAAGTAGCGGTAGCGGCGGTAATGCTCGATAGCTGCAAAACGGCCCCGGGTCGATGACAGACAGATCATGAGGTGCTGGTGATGGTCCTCGCCGATCAGCGGGTCGTTCTGAGCGGCCTGCACCAGCGCCTGCGCGGCCAGCGAACATTCCCGCGCCGCGCAGTGCAACTTCCACAGCGAAAGGTAACCGCTGACCACGGCGGCGCGGTACTGGCCCCGGGCCTGGTCGACCCAGTCGCCGTGCAGGTGCGGCAGATACTCGCCCTGGGCACTGGCGAGCGCCTGGCGCAGCAGTTCTTCACGCGTGCGGTTGTTGGGCGAATGTGCGCAGTGGCCCAGCGCCTCGAACAGCGCGTAGGTGTCACTGGCCGCGATCAAATCGGGGTGAAGCACATAGCGGCCCCGTTCCTCGGTCACGGCGTCCGGGCGTCCCAGCACACTCCTGAGGCGGTGCAGGGCCACGCGAAAGCGGTTGGCGCTGGCGGGCGTGTCTTCCAGGCCCCACAGCTGCCACAGAATGTCGGGGCGATACTTGCCGGAGGGATTGGCGTGCAAAAACCACAGCAGTTCCTCGGCGCTGTGGGCAGGCCAGACCACGCTCTGACCGTTGACCAGCACATCGGCCCGGCCCAGCGAACGCAACAGATACTGCACAGGAACAGCGTTGCCTGCTGGAATATCCGCTCTATCGCTACCTTGCATACATCTAGTTTGACAAACCGGGGGGCAATTTGGTAGAGCAAATGACCCATTCCCCTGGCCCGGGGCCTGCGACTACTATCACTTCCGATTGAATCCAACACTGCCTGATTCATTCGGAAGTGATAGTTCACCCTGTCTCCGGGCTAGGTTTGCGTTATTCACACTTTATACATAACATGCTGAGAATGCTCAGTAAGGACCAGCGCCAAAAACGAATTCAGGACATCATCATGCGGGAAAGCGTTTCCACGCAGTCCGATCTGGTACGGTTGCTGGAAGCCGAGGGAATACACGTCACGCAGGCCACCGTCAGCCGCGACATCAATGAACTGAGGCTGGTGCGCGTGCCCATCGGCAAGGGACGCCACCGCTACGCCCTGGCCCAGTACGGTGCCCACGCCGATATCGAGGAGCAACTGGGGCGCCTCTTTCAGAACTTTGTCCAGGATGTGGACCGGGGCGAAAACCTGCTGGTCGTACGCACCGCCGACGGGCACGCCACCGGGGTCGCCCTGCTGCTCGACCGCCTTCGCCGCGACGACATCGTGGGCACCATTGCCGGAGAGGATACGATTCTGGTCGTCGCCCGCACCACCGAGGAAGGCGAGGCCCTGATGGAAGAACTGCACGCCCTGATGCTGGGCTAATGCTTACGGTTGGTATGGGGCTGGCGTTCTGAACAGCTTAGGCGTCCAGCGACTCGAAGCCGGGCAGCCCATCGAACAGGCCACGCAGCGGGAAGGCGGGCAACCCGGTGCGCGTGCCGCCGATGCTAAAGCTCTCGCTGCCCAGCAAGCGCTGCTCCATCGCCTGCCGCTCCTCGGGCGAGAGGCGGCCCACCAGACTGGTCGCGCCCATCTGGGTGCCGTGGGCCGCCAGCGCCGCTTTTTTGTTCTCGGCGTAGGGCCGCACGTCTATGGTCACAGCGATGGTGCTGTCCGACACACCGTAGATCAGCGGGTCGAGGTCGCGGCCCATGCCCGCCAGTCCCTTGGCAGCCTCGCTGGTCATGGCGGTGAAATACAGGCGCTGTGGCCCGCCGTAGGGCAGGTGCCCGGTGCTGAAAAAGGCGCTGGAGGTGGTCCGCTGAATCTGAAGGTGATCAATGTGGCCGTAAGCCCCGTGTGGGTCGAAGGTTAAGATCACCTGCGGCTGCACCTGCTCGATCAGGGCGCGGAGCTTGGGTTCGGCCTCCAGCGGGGTCACGTTCATCAGGGCCAGGGGGTCGTCTGTGCGGGTGCGTTCGTAGCGGCCCGAATCGTGGTAATCCAGAAACACCGGGGCCGGAATTTCGAGGGCCTCGCACGCGGCCCGCAGTTCCTGTTCGCGCTGCTGGCCCAGATCGTCTACGGTCATGCCGGGCACCGTGATTTTTCCGGCCTCGCCGCGTGTAGCGCAGGCCAGCACCACATTCACCCCTTTACGGGCGTAGTGAGTCAGCGTACCGCCGACACTGAACGCCTCGTCGTCGGGGTGGGCAAAGACAGCCAGAATGGTCGGTTTGGTAGACATCATGCGGTAGTCTAACCCTCCTCGGAGGCGGCCAGGCATAGGCCCCGCTGGTAAAAGTCCCACACTTCTTCCGGCCAGGTCTGATAGATCAGGCGGCGGTTCACGGCGTCGGCGGCGTCGAGCGCGCTTCCCAGAGCGCGGTAGAAGCGGCTGCCCTGTTCCTGCATGGCGCGGGCGATCCAGTAGGGTTCGGCGGCCAGCAGTTCACGCAGCCGGGCGCTGCTTACAGCGCTGTCCATGTGGTTCCTTCCATGACCACATAATGCCCTGGCGTCTGCTAGGCTCGGGCTATGCCAAAGGTCATTGCCATCACATCTGAGAAAGGGGGTGTGGGGAAAAGCACCCTGGCCGTTCATCTGGCCGGAGCTTTTGCCGAACGTGGCCTGCACGTGGTTCTCATCGATGAGGACGGGCGTGTGGGCAGCAGCCTGCGCTGGGCGGCCCGCGCCGCAGCACTGGGTACTCCAGCGCCGGGCCATTCAGCGCCGCGTGGGCTGGACTTTCCGGTCCTCGGCCCCGACGACATCAAACCCAAGAAACTGGCCGAACTCGACGTGATCATTATCGACACCGAGGGCCGCCCCAAGCGCAAGGAACTCCGGCAGCTGGCCGGGCGGGCCGACCTGATTCTGGTGCCCAGCGCGACCTCAGCGCTGGAACTCGATGCCACGCGCGAACTGCTGGAATTCCTATCGGATGAGACCGAGGCAGGACGCAAGACCCGCGTGGTCCTCACCCGTGTGCCGCCCGTAGGGCGCGCCGGTGAGGAGGCCCGCGAGGACCTGCGCGACCTGGGCATTACGGTCTGCAATACGCTGGTGCGGCTCTATTCCGCCTATCAAAAGGCCGCCGAGGTCGGAACGCTGGCCCGCGACGTGCGCGATTCCCGTGCCGAAGCCGCCTGGGACGACATCAAACAACTTTCGCGTGAACTTCTTTAACTCCCCGCAGGACGTATACCGTGCCCCGTTTTGATTACCTCGACGAACCGAAAAAGAAAAAAATTGCCAAAAAAGGCAAGAGTCCCAAGAACGATCCCGAACCCGACGGGCGCATTCACGGTCAGACCGCCGAGCGCGTGGAAGCCGTCTACGTGCGTAAGGAAACCATCCGGGCCGCCTGGCGCGAGTACCGCCATGACGGCGGCGAAAGCGTCAGTGAACTGGTCGAAGACCTGCTGCTGAGATGGTTGCGGGAGCGGGGCTGATTACCGGGCGCAGCTGCGCCCGCGTGCTTTAGCCTGAAGCCATGGCCGCTGCCCCCGTTCCCACAGGCCGCTTTGCTCCCAGCCCTACCGGGGCCATGCACTTGGGCAATGCCCGCACCGCGCTACTGGCGTGGCAGCACTCTCGCCGGGCGGGCGGGCGGCACCTGCTGCGCTTCGAGGACCTGGACGTGGGCCGGGTGCGCGACTGGGCCTACGACTGTACCCGGCGTGACCTAGAGTGGCTGGGACTGGACTGGGACGAAGCATTTACCCAGTCGGCACGCAAGGAACTGTACGCCGACGCGCTGGCCCGCCTCGACACTTACCCCTGCACCTGCACCCGCCGGGAAGTGCTGGCCGCCATTCAAGACAGTGCCGGAGCGCCGCACAGCGAGGAGGCGGTGTATCCCGGCACCTGCCGCAGCGGCAGCGTGAACCCGCAGCGTCTGGCCGCGCGGCGCTGGCGCGTACCCGAGCAGGAGAGCTGCGTGCAAGACGCCGGATCGCGCGTTGTGCTGTGCCAGAACCTGCCCCGCGACGTGGGCGACTTCGTTTTGCAGCGCGGCGACGGAGCTTACGCCTACCATCTGGCGGTGGTTGTGGACGACGCACTGACTGGCGTGACCGACGTGGTGCGCGGCGCAGACCTCTGGACGGCGACCCCCAGGCAGGTCGCGCTGCAACGTGCCCTGGGCTATTGCACGCCGCAGTATTTCCATGTCCCGCTGATGACCGATTACGCCGGGCAGCGCCTCGCCAAACGCGGTGGAGCGCCTTCTGTGCGCGACCTGCGCGAGAGCGGCGAAAAGCCGGAGCGGGTGCTGGCGCAACTGGCGCTTTCGCTCGGCTGGACGGTTCCGGCAGAAGTGACCGCAGCGGAGCTACTGGAAATATCCGCGCTACAGCCCAGCCTTCTCCCCTTCCCAATCACCCCTGTTCACTAGTCACCAAAAGGCGTGCAGACGACGCGGTCGGTGTTTTTGGCTCCCCACCTGCGGGCAAGGCTGGGACTAGAAGGGGGGCACTGAAATGTTCCACTTCATACGGATTCCGCTAAATTCCGCCACAGTCGGAAAATCGCCGTCTGTGGCTCCATACCGCGAAACCCGTATGCTGTTCCTACTCACATCCGCTCGGATTGATTCAGAACTGCACCGAATCAATCGGAATCCGTATCACACGGACTGCCGTCTGTTTTGTTAACAACCCGCAGGGGCACCGGGCTACCAATTCGGGCTACCAACCTGTGTTGCCGACTCGGCGCCCGACTGTCCTCTTTGCGGCCACTTACTCGCTCAGGCGGCTCTCGATGGCGCGGGCGTGTGCTTCGAGTCCTTCGGCCCGCGCCAACACGGCGGCAGCTGGCCCGATGCGGCGTAGCGTGCCCTCATTGACGCCCACCACGCTGATGACGTTCTGGAAATCGCGCACATTGACCGGACTCATGAAGCGGGCGGTGCCCCCGGTGGGCATCACGTGACTGGGGCCAGCGACGTAATCACCGAGCGCTTCCATACTCGCCTCGCCCACGAAGACGCCGCCCGCCCGCTTGACCTGGCCCAGCAGGCTCCAGGGGTCGCGGGTCAGCAGGCACAGGTGCTCAGGGGCGTACAAGTTGGCAAGCTCCAGCGCCTCGTCGAGGTCGTCGGCCAGCACCACCTTCATGCGGGCGCTTACGCTGTCTCGCGCCCAGGCCCGGTTGGGTTCGGGCAGGTTCTCCAGTTGGCCTTCAAGCTCGGCCTGCACCTCCAGCAACTTTTCGCGGCTGGTCGAAACCAGCACCGGCTCCGCGCCGTTGTGCTCGGCCTGGGCCAGCAGATCGGCGGCGACAAAGCGGGCGTCGGCGCTGTCGTCGGCGACCACCAGCGTTTCGGTCGGCCCCGGCAGACTCTCGATCCCCGCTTGCCCGAACACCATACGCTTGGCGATCACCACGAACAGGTTGCCCGGCCCGGCGATCTTGTCCACGCTGGGAATACTGTCAGTGCCGTACGCCAGCGCCGCAATCGCCTGCGCTCCACCGACTTTGAACACCTGGGTGATGCCAATTTCACGGGCTGCCACCAGAATTGCCGGATGCACCGCGCCGTCCTTTGCGGGCGGGGTCGTCACTACGATTTCGGGTACGCCCGCCACCTGCGCCGGAACCGCCGTGTGAATCAGCGTGGAAATCAGCGGGGCCAGGCCGCCGGGCACGTACACCCCGACCCGCCCGATGGGCCGCACCAGCTGGCCCAGTGCGCCGTCGGGTGTGTGGTTCAAAAAGCCGTGCGCGGGCTGCTGCTCGTAGAAGTCGCGGACGCGTCGAATGGCCAGGCGTATGGCGCCGTGGAGTTCGGGGGCAATCTGCGCGTCGGCCAGCTCGGCAGCCGAGACTTCCAGCGCGGCTGGGCGCGACCCGTCGAGCTTTTCGGTCCAGTCGAACAGCGCGTCGTCTCCGCGTGCCCGCACGTCGGCAATAATGCGTTCCACGACCTGTTCGGGCGTCAGCGCCTCACCAAAGGTGGTTTTGATGCGTTGCAGCACGGCGTCCGGCACTGGAATCTGGTTGAAACTGCGGGTCAGGGCGGTGCGGGCATCTGTTCCTCGGAGCACTTGCATGCCCTACAGTCTGCCGCACCCGGGCCAGCAACATTGGCCTCAAGACTGCACGCGTATTCCGGCGCGGGTGATCAACAGCGTTTAGACTTTGTGCCGCCGTGAACACCCGGCGCATTAAAATGGAAAAATGACCAGCTATTCTTCCGAGCGTCCACTGCGCGTGGCCGTGATCGGCAGCGGCCCCAGCGGTATTTTTACCGCCGAGGCTCTGCTCAAACAGCAGGACATTCCCGTGCAGGTAGACGTGTTCGACCGCCTGCCGACGCCTTACGGGCTGGTGCGCTACGGCGTGGCCCCCGACCACCTGACCATTAAGAGCGTGACTAAAGGCTTTGAAAAAACGCTGGCCGACCCCCGCGTGCGCTTTTTCGGCAACGTCGAGTTCGGCAAGGACCTCACTTACGACGAGGCCCGCGAACGCTACGACGCCATCATGTACACCGTGGGGGCCAGCAGCGACCGCCGCCTGGGAATTCCCGGCGAGGACCTGAAAGGCAGTATGAGTGCCACCGAATTTGTCGCGTGGTACAACGGGCACCCCGACGCCGCCGCCCGCGAAATGGCCCTGCATGCGACCGGCGTGGTGGTGGTGGGCGTGGGCAATGTCGCTATAGACGTGAGCCGCATTCTGGTCAAGACCGTCCATGAACTGCGTGAATCAGACATTGCCGAACACGCGCTGGCCGCGCTGGAGCGCTCGGCGGTCAAGGACGTGTGGATTCTGGGACGGCGCGGCCCGGCTCAGGCCAAGTTTACGACCAAGGAACTGCGTGAATTCGGCGAATTGAGCGCCGCCGACCCCATCGTCAAGCCCGCCGAGGTTCAGCTCACCGAAGCCGACGAAGCCGCCATCACCGACAACGTGGTCAAGAAAAACGTCGAGGTGCTGCGCGACTTTGCCGTGCGGACCCCGGAAGGCAAGGACCGGCGCGTGCACCTGCGCTTTCTGGTCTCGCCCGTCGAGATTCTGGACGACGGCGAGGGGAATGTGGGCGGCCTGAAGGTCGAGCGCAACCGCCTGGACGAGCAGGGTAACGCGGTCGGCACCGGCGAATACGAGGTGCTGCCGGTGCAACTGGTGCTGCGCTCGGTGGGCTACAAGGGCGTGGCGCTGCCCGGCGTGCCCTTTGACGCGGGGCGCGGCGTGATTCCCAACGAGGAAGGCCGCGTCACGGGCCGCCCCGGCGAGTACACGGCGGGCTGGATCAAACGCGGCCCCAGCGGCGTGGTCGGCACGAACCGCAAGGACGCGACCGATACGGTGGCCCTGCTGCTGGCCGATGCTAAAGCGGGAGCGCTTCCTAGGGCGGCCAAAGCTGCGGCGAGCGAGGTAGACACGCTGCTGGTGGGCAAGAACGTCGAGGTCTTTACCTTCAGCGACTGGCAGACCCTCGACGCCCACGAACTGGCACAGGGCCAGGAAAAAGGCCGCCCGCGCCACAAGGTCGTGCATAAGGCCGACATGCTCAAACACCGCAAGCAGGGCTAAGCTTCCAGGCCATCATGCCCGCAGAAAGTTGACCCTGCTGCGGGCCTTTGCTGTGTTCAGCGCGGCCCAGGGCGCACCGAAACGTCACTCAGCACGGCGTCGCGCGGGGCACCGAGCACAAAGGCGATTGTTGCGGCGACCGTCACCGGGTCAAGGTAATGTTCGGCCTGATACTCCCCGCCTTCTTGCTTACGCACCTTGCGCTGCATGGCGGTGGCGGTGCGGCCCGGATACACGCTGCTGACGCGCACGCCGTGAGGGGCTTCCTCGGCCCGCAGCGAGTCGGCCAGCGCCCGCAGCGCAAATTTGCTGGCGGCGTAGCTGGCCCAGCCGGGGTTCGCCGTCAGACCCGCGCCACTGTTGACAAAAATTACGTTGCCCCGCTCCTGGCGCAGCCTGGGCAGCAGCACGCGCGTCAGCTCGGCGGGGGCCACCGTGTTCAGGGCCAGTGTGCGGGTCCAGACTGCGTGCGGCTGCTCGGCCACAGGGCCTAGTTCGATCATTCCGGCATTGTGAATCAGGTTCGTCACGCGCCCCAGACCTTCTACGGCCTGCGCGAAGGTCTGGGGCTGCAACAGGTCGAGCACCAGCGCCCTGGCTCCCAGTTCGGCGCACAGGGTGTCCAGCGCCGCGCCGCCGCGTCCGGTCAGAATCAGGTCGTGGGCGGGGGCCAGCTGACGGGCGATTTCGCTGCCGATGCCTCCGGCGGCTCCAGTCATCAGGGTCACAGGTCGAGTTTCAGTCATGCAGGTAGGCTAGCGCCTGAGCCGGGTGCTGAAAAAGCGTTCCTGAAATTCTAGGTAGCAGGCTGGAATCATGACCGACATGAGTTCGGCAGGACACTGCCAGCCGAGCAGGTAAACGCCGAGGTCAGGCTTCGCTGGCCAACGTGTGGCCCTGTTAACGGCGCAGCAGGGCGACCTGCTCCAGTGGTAGGCGTGATGCACCGCCAGATCGGTCAGGATGTCGCGGGCCGCGCTACTGGGGTCGGCAGCCAGCATCTGGCTCTCGGTAAGCATCAGGTGCGAGTCGCCGAGCAGACCATCCAACGCCGCGTGAGTGCCTGGGCCATCCGGCCAGATGACCAGTTCTTCGGGCCACCTAGCGGTCTTGCCACGGCTTGGGTCGAGACTGACCCGCGTGGTCGCGTGCAGGTGGGCCAGCAGGTCGGCGAGGGCATACGGCACGCCTAGAAATTCGGCCTGAGCTTCGGCCAGGGTCAGGCCACGCAGCAGCCCCGGCACTTCCCGGAACGCCGCGCCGCCTGAAAGCGAAAGCTGAAGCAGGGTGCTGCCCGCTACCACTTCAGGTGCCCTCTGTCGGCAGCTGTACCGAGTCGCTCACCAGGGCTTCGAGCAGGCGCACCGCTTCTTCCATGCGGTTCGACTGAATCCGGGCGGCGGCGCGGGCCTGGCGCCATTCGAGGCGCACGCGGGCCAGGGTCAGCGGATCGCCGCCCATGCCCGCCAGTTTCAGGGCGCGGGCTTCGAGGTCCTCGACATGCCTCGCCAGCTGAATCAGCGCCGCCTGATGGGCACGCGCCGCGTCCAGGGTGGCTTTGAGCTGAGCGCCCGCCTCGATCTCGGCCTGCGCCAGCACCCGGCGGGCGTCCTGCACAGCTGGAGCGTCCTCACCCTGATCGCCTGCCTGCCATAGGGCAAAATTCAGGCCGTGCCGCGCCCGGAGCACGTTCGGATGCAGCGGGACGCCCAGCGAAAAATGGGCATTTTGCAGGTCCATCTGCAACATCGTCAGGGGCGAATCGGCGTCCTCGACGGCGACCAGCGGGCCAAACGCGTCTAGAAAGGCCCTGGTCTGCGTCAGCATCAGGCGGGTGTGGGCCAGCTGCGCCGGGTTGCCGCGCGACTGGGGGGGCAGCGACTCGATTTCCCTGACGTTCAGTTCCAGGACTTCGGCCTGCGCCCGTGCCGACGCCACCTGATCGGCTACCTCGACCCGGGCGTGGTCGGCGCGCAATGTGGTCAGCATATCCTCAGTCTGCCAGCGCCGCACCTCGGCCTGGGTCGCCTGCACGTCCCACTCGGCGGCGCGTTCCAGCCGGATCAGGTCGGGATCGTTCCGGATGGCCCCCAGGCTGCGCGTGGCGATTTCGGCGTGCACGCGGGCCAGCATCAGCGGCAGATCGTGGGCGCGGCGGCCCCACGACACGGGCAGCGGCGCAGGCTTGACCTCCTGCCGGGGAGTTTCGACTGGTTTGGGCACCCGCTCGGCCAGGCGGGCCAAATCCGCCGAGGTTTCCTGGAGCCATTTGTCGGCGCGGGCTTCCCCCAGGTTCTCGGCCATGCTGCGGTACACGTCTTGCAAGACCGCCACCACGTCGCGCGGCCCCAGCGGCTGCATGGCGGGCCAGCCCCGGCGCTGCACGGCACTCTGAATGGCGGTATTGGCCTCCCGCACCCCGAGTTCCTGTCCCAGACGTTGCCGGAGCCAATCACGGTAAGGGTCAGTGGAAGGCTTACGGTCAGTCGTCATACGTTTTCACAGTATGACGGATTTGGGACCTCCCAACAGTCCCGGAAACGAGGAGGGCGTGGGGATCACCCCCCCCGGCGCTGGCGCACGGCCTCGTACAGCACCAGGGCCGCAGCCGTGGCGACATTCAGCGAATCGGCCTGCCCGTACATGGGAATTTTGACGGCCTGATGAGTCCCGCGCCACTCGGCGGGCAGCCCCTCGTGCTCGGTGCCCAGCAGCAGGGCGGTGCGGCCCGTCAGCGGGGTGTCCCAGTAGTCCTGCCGGGCGTCCGGCGTGCAGGCGACCGTTCTGAAGTGGTGGCGCTGCAACCAGTCCAGGGCCTCGGCTTCGGGCAAAACGGCGGTCGGCACACTGAACACCGCCCCCTGACTGGCGCGAATCACGTTGGGGCCAAACGGGTCGGCCCCCCGGCCCAGCACCAGGACGGCGTGTGCCCCGGCAGCGTCGGCAGTACGCAAGATGGCCCCGACATTTCCCGGTTTTTCCAGGCCGTGCAGCAGCACGATCAGGGCCTCGGGGCCAGGGTTGGGCAGCCGCGGCTCGGGCTGTTCGGCCACTCCCAGCACACCATCGGGGTTTTCGCGCCCACTGACCTTTTCAAAGGCGCTGCGAGACAGCAGCGTGCCCGTTTGCAGCACGTCCGCCAGCGCCGAGGCTTCCGGGCCGAGCAGTTCCGGGCAACTGAACACCTCGCGCAACCGCACCCCGGCTTGCAGAGCGCGGCTCAGTTCACGCGCTCCCTCGACAAGCATGACCCCCTCGGCCTCGCGCTCACGGCGAGTACGCAGGCGCACCAGACGTTTGACTTGCGGATTTTGCAGGGAGGTGATCGGCTCGCGGGTCATCGCCGGGCATTGTACCGGGGGAAGTGCGGCGTCAAAGCGCTAGGGTGTCACTCAATTTTGCGGCATGTCAGAACAACCGCTGGTCACCCCCCCTCTTTGCGAGCTGTACCAGTTACCCCTGCGCCGCTTCGCTCCTCCCTCTCCCCTGAGCGCAGAGGGCTTATATCTGTGGCCTTTTTATGCAAACTGCTCTAGAAAGGGGAAATGCCGCTGCCCTGTCCCCCGTTCAAACCCTGCCCATGCGGTTCAGGCCGCAGTTACGCCGCGTGCTGTCAGCCTGCCCACAGCGCCCAGCAGCCGCCAGCGACCCCCGAACAGCTGATGCGTTCGCGCTACGCAGCCTTTTTTTTGCAGGACGAGGCCTATTTGCTCGGCACCTGGCACCCGGACACCCGCCCCGCTCAACTGCACCTGAACGACGGCACGCGCTACACCGGCCTGACCATCCACCAGGCCCAGGGCGCCGAGGTCGAATTTACAGTTCGCATGAGGCTTCCGAATGGCCGCGCCCACCGCTTCCGGGAACGCAGCCGCTTCGTGCAGCTTGACGAAAGGTGGCTGT
>NZ_JAGLBG010000035.1 GCF_018260405.1 Deinococcus sp. | reverse complement strand
CTATCCATTTGGACTGGCTTAGTTGACGTTTTTCGTGGCGTCTTACCCAAACTCGACTTCTCGTGCTGAGCAGTTACCTGCCAGCTTCCCTAGTCAAGCCAGGAAGACTCGCTGAGCAAGGTTCCCCGGAATGAATCAATTTTGGCGCTCTATTTACTTCTTTGGTCATTCCCTACATAGAAACGCCTACTGCGGGAGTGCGTAATGCGAACTGCCGAAAACAGTAGGAATATACTATTAGTTTTCACTGTTTTATTGGTAGATAGCAATGTTTCTATTCTTGGCGAAAGCGAGCACACTGATGACAGAAGTGATCACTTCAATCCCTATAAGAGGTAATGTCATGAGTGCGATTAAATTCCTTCCGTCCGACTTCCGACTTCGTTTCCTAGGTTGCAGTGGGTCTGCCGCTGTTCACTTGCGCGATTACATGGCCCTGCCTGAAAACGCTGGACTCAAAGCGGCCAGCAACTTCATGTACTTCAACTCCCCGACCAGTCCCACCGTAAACGAAGGGCTGATCGGCCAGCTCATCATCAACGCCAGCACCGTCTGCGCGTACTCTGCCAAGAACATCGACGCGATCACCTACGACACGAATGGCTCCTTCTATTTCCACACGCAAACCGATGCGCTGGCGATGAAGGGAAGCGTGCAGTGGAGCATCGGTTCTGGTCCCCACATCGTCAAGGACGGCAGTGTGACCAAGGCGACCTGGGCAACCCGCTCCGGCCTGCGTGAGAATGACCCTGTTGAACGCATTGCGATGGGTGTCACCTCGACGGGCTATATGGTTCTGGCGTACCGCAACGCGCTGACCCTCACCGAAATGGCGAACTACATGATCAGCCTGGGCTGCAAGAATGCCCTGGCGGGCGACAGTGGGGGCAGCGCACGCCTCTACCGTAAGGATGTGGGCAAATTCGAGGGAACGGATCTCCGTCCTGTGCAAGTGTTCACCTGCGCCGCGAACTATACCTTGATCAGCGACCTGCCCTGATCCTCCGCTAACCGCTAACGGGCGTCCACCAAAAGGTGGACGCCTATTTCAATGGTATTCGCTTAAAATGAAATCATGCTTCTGAAGTCTGTCGCCATTAGTCTTGGACTAAGTGCAATGTTTACAATTTCTGGCGCAACAGCGCAACGTGAAGCGCTGATTGTACCATTTGATGCTGCCATCTACTCCATTTTTGCTATGCCCTACAGTGATCCACTGCGACAAAGTGAGACCTTATCGTTTAATGAAGGAATCAAACAACTCAAGATGAATTTCCCAGCGCCTCAACATGAAGGCTTTAAACGACTGGGGGTCTGGTCCAATGGCAAGAATTCAGACGAGCGTTACATCACCACGAGTCCGCAGGTGACGATCATTTACACCCTAGATTCACCAGGCGCACCTACACCGTCCTCGAAAACAGCCGCTATGGTCTATCAGATCACCAGAGTCAACTTGACTGAGGGGCAAATTCAAAAGAACCTGAAGGATTTTGTAGACTCCGCCTCCGCCGGAGTTCGCAAAGTAGCATTCAAAAAAGGCACTGTGTACGCACACTGTCAGCCGTGGTTTTTCGATTATCCCGCCCTGTCGAAACAGATCAAAACGACCTGCCAGTCGCTCTACCTGACAAAAGATGTCTACGTCAGAACCAGCACGGTGAATCTGCCGCTTGAGGCTTCACTCCGGGCTACGATGGCGCTCGTTAATTCCATGCGTTAAAGCCCTTTCGCCTGACGCACTCCGTTCCTTCAGACTGAGGTCACTTCCATGAACCACATTTCGCGCATGATCCCTCGCTTGCTGCTTGGCCTGTTGCTGACTACCCCTGCATCCGCTCAGACCTCCCGCTTTCATCCGGCAACCACCACCAGCACCGTGAGCATGCCAAGCCTGAAAGCAGGGGAGGTTCTGGTCATCCCCACGCTCACGCAGATCCTGCCACGAGTCGACCCGCACTTCATTGTGAAGGTCACCCCGGCAGAGGTGCAGATCACTTTGCCACAGAGCGGACGGCGCATCTTCCTCAGCCTGAGCAGCGGTCAGGGCCGCATTGAGGACCTACGCATGGGGAGCGCCACCATCACCTTCCAGGCCAGGCGGTCAGGCGACCAGCTCACCGTCCCGGCCACCGACCTCGCAAACGCCCTGGGGCTGAGCAGCCTGGCGCAAGGTTCTACGCCAGACGGGTACACCCAAGCGGTGCAGACTCAGGCAAAACTGGCGCTCGATAGGCGGCGCTCGCTCAGTCTGCCCCGCACCTTCCTGCCGGGCGACCAGGCCCGGCAGACCAGCGAGCAGTTTGCGTATCTGTTCCCACAAAGACAATCAGGCGAGTTCATACTGATGGATCCGGAACAGCATTTCGCGCAGGCGTTCACGGTGACAGGCGGCGTGGCCCGGCAGACCTGGGCGGCCAGCCTCGGCCAGCCCTGGCCCACAGCGGCCAGTCGCCTGCTGGCTTACCTCGGGCGTCCCGTGCAGGAAGAGGGGCAGCGGCCTGACTGGCGTTCGGGCGTGGATGAGTTTCTGATCAGCGATTCGGTCGGCACCATCTACATCCACACAGCCACCATCACGCCGCAGGGCCAGGAACGTTTCCAGCGAACTTATGTTCAGGAGCAACTGGAGGAACGCGCTTTCCCCATCGTCCCATGACAAAAGGCCACAGTTCGTGGCCTTTTGTCTCCTGGTGGGTTTTACCGCAGTGCGCCGTAGAACTTATTCGAGTCGAGCATGAAGGTGGCCGTGTAATCCACGGGAGCCTGGGGCGCGGGGTAAGGGCCACCGGGCGTGTTCGCATTAGGTTGGTGGGTCTTCGTGCCGCTGGCATTGCTGGAGGTCACGTTCTGCCAGTTTCCACTGGCGTCCATGTATTTCATCGAGGTGAAGCTGGCCGCGTCATGGTACACGCGCCAGGTGCCGCCGTAATCCGCTGAGGAGTTGATCACCTGGGCCGCCGCAATGATGAAGCGTCCGGTGGTGGCGCTGTGGACGCCCGTGGACTTGTACACTTCCGTGCCGTCCACCACGAAGTGGATGTACCCGGAAGTGTCCAGGTAAAGTTGTAGGGCATGAGAGGTGCCAGGGCCGAAGGCGGCTGTGTACGGGCCGTTTGACCGGGCGGCGTCATTGGCGTAGTTGTTGTTCACGAACCAGTGCAGGTAGGGCTGACCCGCTGCGTTGCTCACGCCGCACTCGACGCTGCCCAGGCCGAGGTAGAAGTTGAAGAAATCGCCGGTGTTGTTGTTCGTCCAGGTTGCGGGAATGGTGATCTGCCCAGACAGGCCACGCACCTGAGGGGTTACGTCTACACGGGCCACTTTGTTGAATTCCGGTAAGCTCATTTGTTGCTCCTTGTCCTGCTGAAGTTGAAGTGATCACTTCTGGACTCAGTATGCTTTGAGCGTAAAAAACGCGAAAGAATGGATTATACCGTAATTTGAGGATTTTCTACTGGTAGATTTCTCCTGCATCCGAAGTGCCGGATTTGCAAATAGAACTGGCATTTCAGGTCTTTTGATGATTGGCGTAAGCTAGTGGAGCACCACTAACCCGCTTCCTGTCACCTCTTGCCACCGTTCTCTGTGGGAGCAGTACCGACACTGTGCAGAGTCGGCACTTTCAAGGAGCTTCCATGCACCAGCGCTGGACGATTGACGAACTCATCGACGTATGGACGCTCCTCCCCGCTGAACGTGAACTCCTGGGCAACAAGACTGGCCCGACCAGACTGGGCTTCGCGGTGATGCTTAAAGCCTTCCAGCACGAAGGGAAATTCCCCTACAACAGCCATGAAGTACCGGAATTGGTCGTCAAGTACGTGGCAAGGCAGGTCGGTGTCCCACACGAGCAGTACCGGGAATTCAACTGGCGCAGCCGCAACAGCAGCTACCAGCGTCAGGACATCCGCGCCTACTGCGGTTTCAGGGAATTCACCCGCGAGGACGCCGACACCCTGACGGACTGGCTCAGCCAGTCCGTGGTGCCACGAGAATTCCGTGTGGGAGCGGTCACGGACGCGGCTTTTCAATGGTTACGAGGCAACAAGATTGAACCGCCCAGCACTGGGCGGTTACAGCGTTTCGTGGATTCTGCCGAGCGGCAGTACGACCAGTGCCTGTGCCAGACTATCCATGACCGACTCAGCGCGGCGCAACGGGAAGCATTAGACAAGCTGCTGGACGCCATTCCGCTCCCAGAAGATGAAGCGGGGGAAGGCGAACTGATTCCACGCGGCTCAGTGTTGCAAAACCTCCGCACTAACTCCGAGAAACGCGGGGTGGACAGTGTGGAACAGCAGATTGAGAAATTGCGCCTGCTGCGAAAAATTGGCTTATCTCACAGCCTCTTTGCAGACGTGTCGCCGCACGTCCTGGTGCGTTACCGGGAGCGGGCGGCCACCGAATCCCCCAGCCACTTCCGTGTGCAGGCCGCACCTGTGAGGTTGACGTTGCTGGCCGCCTTCTGCGTTACCCGCATGACTGAACTCACGGATTCGTTGGTGACGCACCTGATCGATATGGTGCATCACATCAATGTCCGGGCCGAGCGGCGCGTAGAGAAGAAATTCGTCAAAGAGTTCAAGAAGGTCAATAACAAGGAACGGCTCTGGGAGAAGCTCCTCGAAGCCGCGCTGGCGAACCCAGACGGCACCGTCCGGACTGTCCTCTTTCCTGTGGTCAGCGAGGAGACGCTGCGCGACCTGCTGCGAGAATTCAAGGAGAAGGGCGGATTTCGTCAACAGGTGCATACCGTCCTGCGCGGCACTTATAAGACCCATTACCGCCGCATGATCCCTTGGGTGCTGACTGAACTGGAGTTCCGCTCCAACAATCAGCGGCATCAACCCGTGATACAGGCGCTGGGACTACTGAAACGCTATGTGGACAGCTATGTTCGCATCTACCCGCCCGAAGAAGTCATTCCTGTCGGCGGCGTGATCGACCGCAGTATCCAGAATTTAATTCTTGAGCAGGGTACGGACGGCAAAACACGGGTCAACCGGGTGAATTACGAATTGTGCGTGCTATCCGCCCTGCGGGACGCGGTGCGTTCCCGCGAAATCTGGGTGGTGGGCGCGGATAATTACCGTGATCCAGAAAAAGACTTGCCGCAGGATTTCGAGACCCAGAAAACGCAGTATTTCGAGGCGCTAAGCCAACCGCAGGACGTGGAAACCTTTGTCTTGGGTCTGGAACAGCAACTGAATGATGCTCTGGTGATGCTGCACGACGGGCTGCCAAAAAATGCCGAAGTGAAGGTCACAAAACTTGATGGTGGGCGATTTGTGGTCTCCCCTCTGAAAGCCCAACCTGATCCACCCTTCTATGACACGCTCAAAGGCGAAGTGGGACGGCAGTTCTGGAACACGCAACTGCTGGAAGTGCTGGTGGAGTCCGACCAACGTGCGGGGATCACCCCGCACTTCAAGAGCTTCATGACCCGCGAGAACCTCAGCCGCGAAGACCTTCAGCAGCGTCTGCTGCTGTGCCTGTTCGGACTGGGAACGAACACTGGACTGAAGCGGGTGGCTGCCGGACAGGACGGCGTGGCCCACCACAACCTCCAATACGTGAAGACGCACTATTGATGCCGCGCTAAGTTGATGTCGCCTCAAGGTCAAGGCCAAGAAGTTTGGCGGGCAACTGACGGTATCGAATTTTCGGCCAGACTTTTCTCAAGTACGCCTTGAGTTCTTCCAGTGTCTCGGGACAGAAATTGGCAAGGTGATGACGCTTGACGTAGGCCCAGACGAGTTCAATCGGGTTCAGTTCTGGACTATAGGGTGGTAGGTAAGTGATACTTAGCCGTTCCTCCTTGGCGACAAAATCCGTAACCATCTTCGCTCTATGAATCTTAGCGTTGTCTACGACAACGGTAATTTTCCCTTCTATGTGTCGCAGAAGGTGCGTTAGGAAAGCAATGAAACCAGTAGCCTTGATTGAACCTTCGTGTGTCTGTTGAAAAAACTGTCCTCCAGACGTGATTCCCCCAATGACGGAGAGCTTCTTCCAATTGGTTTTGGCAAAGATAATTGGAGTCTCTCCCCGTGTAGCCCATGTATTACCCACGACAGGCTTCATGCTTATCCCGACTTCATCGGCCCAGACGACTGTTTCACCCTCGTCTATCTTTTTTTTCCAAGACTGGAAGCTCTGCTTCCAGCCATTCATCAATTTGCTCAGTTTTCTGTTCTAGAGGGCGTTTTTCGGCTTTTTGCCAAGAAAATCCCCAGCGCACAAGAAGCTTGCCAACCCAGTCACGGTCATACCAGACCCCATACTTACGTCCAATCAGGTCACGAATCCGCGCTGTCGTCCAGCGTCCATCATCATATTGCTGTGGGTCTGGGCCAGCCCGAATGATGTCCATGAGTTCAGCAACTTGCTCATCAGTCAAAAATGCTGGACGCCCGGTTGAACGGGTGGCTTCCAGTGAGTCACCTTGGGCAAGACGTTGTCTCCAAGCGCGAATCGCTGTAGGTGCAACGCCAAATTGACGTGCTAATACAGTGGATGAAAGCGTTCTATCCCTCAAGAAGGGTAATGCCGCAAAGCGGCGTTCTTCCATTTGCTGTCGGGTCAGGAGTCTGGGTCGCCAAACCTCAGTCATGCCCCCAGTTTACTTCTCGCCACGAACTTACCGCGTTATCAATAGCCGTAGGACGCCCCGTCTTCACGGGGCGAGGAGTCGCCGCATTGTCGGTGCAAGAGGCTCGCCTTAAGGAACTTGAACAAGAGCTGATTATTGCCCGTCAGGAGCGCGATATTCTAAAAAAAGCCTTGGCCTGTCTTGGGCAAAACGGCACCCGTATGGGGCCTGCCCGCTTCTTCGCCAGACAACCCTGATTTTTGCCTTCATAGACGCACACCAAGATGAGTTCCCTATAGACCTAATGTGTCGCGTCTTGGAGGTCAGCATCAGCGGCTACTATGCATGGCGAAGCAGGCCAGAATCAGAAAGAATCCAGAAAGACCGCGCCCTGACGACAAAAATCCATACACACTTTTCGGCAAGTCGTGGCACCTATGGTGCCTTGCGCATCCAAGTTGATCTTGCGGAGGAGGGTGAACAGGTCAGTCGTCAACGAATTGGTCGTCTGATGCGGCAAGCAAAGCTTTTTCCCCTCTGTAAGCGTAAATTTCGCACCACAACGAAAGCGAACCCATTTCGTCCAGTCGCTGAAAACGTGCTGAACCGCGATTTCGCAGCCAATGGCCCGAATCAAAAGTGGGCTACAGACATTACCTATCTACCAACGACGGAGGGTTGGCTTTACCTAGCAACAGTGATGGACTTGTACTCACGGAAAATCGTCGGCTGGGCGCTAGACGAGCGTCTTCACACGCCGCTGGTTACAGCGGCACTGGAGATGGCTGTAGAGCGTCGCCAGCCCCCACCTGGCCTGCTGCACCACTCTGATAGGGGAAGCCAGTACACCAGTGATGTCTACAAACAGGCGTTGTTACGCCTAGATGCGCTTCAGAGTATGAGTGGGAAGGGGGAATGTTGGGATAACGCCGTTCAGGAAAGCTTTTTTGCGACTTTAAAAACAGAACTTGAGCTGTACGAACCCAAATGGGGGCGCAATCAGACCCGTAGCGAGGTATTTGAATGGATTGAGGTGTTCTACAACCGTCAGCGCCGTCACTCAGCGTTAAGCTACCGGTCCCCGGTGGCCTTTGAGGAGCAAGCCCTCAACCTGAACTAACCCTCCACAAAACCCTTGACATTTCACTTCGCCGTTGGTGGACATGGCCGGAAATTCGGCCATCTGAATGCGAAATATGGCCGGCAACAGGGTGTGCTGTTCTATACGCATGTTTCCGACCAATACGCCCCTTTTCACACCAAGGCGATTACTGCCAATGTGCGAGACGCCCTGCACGTCCTGGATGCCTTGCTCTATCACCAGTCCAATCTTCAGATTCAGGAGCATTACACCGATACAGCAGGATTTACCGACCAGGTTTTCGGGATGTGCCACCTGCTTGGATTCCGCTTCGCTCCGCGAATTCGTGACCTGACTGAAACGCGCTTGTACACGCCGGAACCACCCCGCACCTATCCTGTTGTGGCCTCACTCATTAACCGCAAACTCAATCTGGAACTGATCCGCGAGAACTGGGATGAATTACGCCGCCTGACCGTCTCGGTCAGGCAAGGAACAGTCACCGCCTCCCTGCTGATGAGCAAGCTGGCCGCTTACCCAAGGCAGAACAGCCTGGCTCAGGCGTTGAGTGAACTGGGCCGAATCGAACGCACGCTGTTCACGCTGGAATGGCTCAGCAGCCCTGAACTCAGATTGCGCGTTCACCACGGCCTGAACAAGGGTGAGGCGCTCCATTCTCTGACCAGAGCGGTTGCTATTCACCGAAACGGCGAAATTCGTGACCGCTCGAACGAGGCGCAGAACCTGCGGGCCAACGGCATTCAATTGCTGGTTGCCATGATTAGCGCCTGGAACACAGTGGCCCTTCAAAATGCCATTGATGAAATGAAAAAGGACGGGCAGGACGTTCCAGAGGAACTCCTACCTCATCTCTCCCCGCTGGGTTGGGAGCACATCGCGTTGACCGGGGACTACTCTTGGCGGCCTTTAGCCGAAATCGTGCCGGATATTGCCGTCTCAGTGAGCTAATTTTCCTTAGCGTAGGATTTTGCGCGAATCGTGTAGTCAGGCCAAGATGTTGAGAGGTAAGGTGGAAAGAATGCTGAAACTGTGCAGCGGTTGGATCGCCTCTGTAGCGACCATACTGAGCCAAGTGTTCGTTAGTCAGGAATTCAAAGGCCATTTCCCAAATTGTAATCTAACTTCCTAACGCAACTTTCGTCACGGCTGCACGTCACGGCCCAGGCCCCAGCGCTAGCTTCAACACTTTGAGACTCAAAAGTAACCTATATTACTAGGGTAATTTTTCGCACGGACTCTCACATGACCCCGAATAAACATCACCGTGTTCTTCTTTCAAACGCTCTGCACCCACCCGGCTTCCCTGGTCGTCAGACAGGTCATTGATGTCAGCCGCGCACTGCTCCAGCTCCTCCCAGCGGTGCACGCTGCTCAGTGCAAAGCGCAGTCGGGCGCTGTCCGGGGCCACCGTCGGCGGGCGAATGGCCACCACGCCGTAGCCCCGGCTCCGCAACTCCTCCGCCCGCCGCAGAGTCAGGTCTGCGGCCCCCAGCACGACCGGTACCACTTGCGACTCGCTGCCCGCGAGGTCGAGGCCCTGGGCGCTCAGGGCGGCGCGGAACCGCGCGGCATGAGCGTGCAGTCGCCGCCGCTCCTCGTCCATGCCCTGAGCGTAACGCACGTTCAGCAGGCTCACCGCCACGTTGACCGGCGGCAGGCCCGTCGTGAAGATAAAGGAGCGTGCCGCGTTCAGCAGGTAGCGAATCAGCACGTCGTCCCCGGCGATATAGGCTCCCACGCTGCCGTACGCCTTGCCCAGCGTGCCCATCAGCACGTCCACCTCACCTGATACGCCCTGGGCACAGGCCAGCCCCGCGCCGCCTGACCCGTAGACGCCCCCGGTGTGGGCCTCGTCCACCATCAGCCACGCGCCGTACTTCTTCTTGAGCGCGACCAGTTCAGGCAGCGCGGCCAGCGTGCCGTCCATGCTGAACAGCGCGTCGGTCACGATCAGTTTGTGCGCGGCGTGGCTGGCCGCCAGTTGCCGTTCCAGCGCCCCGAGGTCGCGGTGGGGAAACACCTGCGTCTCGGCGCGGCTCAGTCGGACGCCGTCGATGATAGAGGCGTGGTTGAGTTCGTCGCTGAAGACGGCGTCTCCCTGGCCCATCAGCGCCGGAATCACGCCGGTATTGGCCGCTACGCCGCTGCCAAATATCAGCGCCGCTTCCCGGCCTTTGAGCCGCGCCAGGTCGCGTTCCAGCAGGCCGTAAACCGGGTGGTTGCCATTAATGAGCCGCGCCGCGCCCGCACCGAAGCGGGTCAGGGCGTCCAGCACGACAGGTTCGTCGGGGTCGCCTGCCAGGAGGTCGTGAACGGTGTCAGGCGTCCAGCGCTGACGCGAAAGGCCCAGGTAGTCGTTTGAAGCGAGGTCAAGCAGCCGCCTCCCACCGGTCCGGACGTAGCCCGGCTCCGAGTCGGCTGTCCAGTCGTGCAGCTGGCGTTCACGGCCCTGGGCGGCCAGTGCGTCCAGGCGGGTGTGCAGGCGCTCCCAGGTCATCCTGCCAACCTCACCCGGCCCGCCCGAACGCCTGGGCCGCGTCCAGCATGGCGGCGTGAGCCTGGGCCAGTTGCTCGTCGGTGACCGGGTAGGGCGGCATCAGGTACACCACGTTGCCCAGCGGGCGCATCAGCAGACCCCGAGCAGCAAAAAACTGCCGGAGTTCCAGGCTCACGTTGCCGCCGTACTCCCCGGCCCCGCGAATCTCGGCGGCCAGGATGGTGCCGCAACGCCGGACGCGCTCTAGATGCGGGTGCGCCGCCAGCTCGGGCATGACCCGCTCGTGCGCCGCGCCGATGCGCGCCCAGTGGGCAGCAGTCTGCGGCGAGAGGGTGAGGTCCAGCGAGGCCAGCGCCGCCGCGCAGCCTAGCGGGTTGGCGGTATACGAGTGGCCGTGCGCGAAGGCCTGCGCGAACGAGTCGCCCTCGAAAGCCCGGTACAGCTCTTCGCTGGCCGCCGTGACTCCCAGCGGCAAAAAGCCTCCGGTGACACCTTTGCTCAGGCACATCAGGTCCGGCACTTCGCTGAGGTGCCGCGCGGCCCAGAGCTGGCCGGTGCGCCCGAAACCGGTCATCACCTCGTCAAAGATGACCAGCGCCCCCGCCGCCCGGACCCGCCGCACCACCTCGTCGAGGTAAGCGGGACGTATCATCCGCATGCCGCCCGACCCCTGCACCAGCGGTTCTAGCACGATGGCCGACACGTCGTCGCCCAGCAGGGCGTCCAGCGCGGCCAGGGCAGCCTGCTCCTTGGCGGCTAGGTCGGGGTCGCCCGCCCAGGTTGCCGGGTACGGCACGAAGTCCACCTCGAACAGCTTTTCCCGGAACGGCTTGTAGAACCCCGATGTTGCCCCGGCGCTCATCGCGCCGAAGGTGTCGCCGTGGTAGCCGCCCTCAAAGGCCAGGATGCGGCGGCGCGGTTCGCCCCGGTTGAACTGGGCCTGCAAGGCAATTTTGATAGCCACTTCGACGGCGGTCGAGCCATTGTCGGAATAGAAAATCCGGCTGAGGTCGCCGGGCAGTTCAGCGGCTAAGCTCGCGGCCAGCTGGACCGCAGGAGCGTGGGTGTACCCCGCGAAGATGACGTGTTCGAGTTCCTGGGCCTGCCGGGCAATGGCCGCCGCGATTTCAGGCCGGGCGTGGCCGTGCAGATTGACCCACCACGAGCTGACCATGTCGAGCAGCCGGGTGCCGTCGTCCAGAAAAAGGTAAGGGCCTTCGCCGCGCACGATCACGCGGGGTGCGGGCGCAGTGCGGGCCTGGGTAAAGGGGTGCCAGACGTGCCGGGCATCGAGGTCGAGGAGGCGGGCGGTGTCAGTGGGGTCAGCGGGCAAGGGCCGCCTCCTGTGCCGCAGTTGCGGGCCAGTCTGAAAGCAGCTCAGCCAGGCCCCGCGCCGCCTCCGCGACCGTCTGCGCCGAAATCTCGGTCAGCGGCGGCACCTCGGCCAGCACCCGCACCGCGCCGTGCCGCTCGATGGCCGCGCGGTTGTGGGGGGCCAGCGGGCCGCTGAGCACCACGCCGGACACCGGCAATTCGCGGCGGCGCAGCGCTTCCAGCGTCAGCAGGGTGTGGTTCACAGTGCCCAGGCCGCTGCGGGCCACCACCACCACCGGAAGGCCGAGGGCGGCCATCAGGTCGCGCATGGTTTCGCGCTCGTTAAGCGCCACCAGGACACCGCCCGCGCCCTCGACAACCAGCGGGCCGTCCACCTGCGGGCGGCAGGCCATCACTTCGGCCACACTGACGCGGGTGCGCTCCAATGTGGCCGCCCACTCCGGCGAGGCCGGTTCCTGGTACACGCGGGCCGGGGCGAAGGTACGACCGGTCAGCCCGGCCAGCTCGGCTACCACCCGGGTATCGTCGTCGCCGTCCACAGCACCGGTTTGCAGCGGTTTCCAGTAAGAGGCGTTCAGGGCGCGGCACAGCAGGGCGCTGACCAGCGTTTTGCCGACGCCGGTATCTGTGCCGGTCACGAACAGCGCGGAGGGAGAGCTCACTTCAGTCTGCTCCTGCCGCCGCCAGTTCGGTTTGCCCGGCCTGAACCGCGCCGCCACTCGCCGCGTGCAGGCCCAGGTCTTGTAGCATCTGCCAGTCGGCGTTCGCTTCCTGGCCGCCTTCGGTGAGGTAATTACCCAGGAAAATCGAGTTGGCGATCAGCAGGGCCAGCGGTTGCAACGAGCGCAGGTGCACCTCGCGGCCCGCCGAGGCCCGCAGTTCGGCGCGCGGGTTGAACAACCGGAACACCGCCAGCACCCGCAGACAGTACCAGGGGGTGAAGTGGGCGGTGGTCTGGTGGCCGTCCAGCCCCGCGCCGTCAATGGGTAACAGGAAATTAACCGGAATCGAGTCGGCGCGGCGTGCCCGCAGTGTCATCGCCAGTTTCACGATCTGCTGATCGCTTTCGCCCATGCCGATAATCACGCCCGAGCAGGTGCTCATCCCCGCCTGAGACGCGTGGGTCAGCGTTTCGACCCGGTCGGCGTAGGTATGGGTCGAGCAGATGTTCCCGTAGTGGTCCTCGTGGGTGTTGAGGTTGTGGTTGTAGGCGTCTACCCCGGCCTCACGCAGTGCCTGGGCTTTGGCCTGGCCTTCCTCGCCCAGCAGCAGGCCCATGCAGGCGCACACTTCCAGGCCAGTTTCGGCCTTGATACGGCGGGTCGCCTCGCTGACGTGCTCTACCTCACCCCAGGTGCCGCCGCGCCCCGACAGCACGATGCAGTAGCGCTGCGCCCCGGCGGCCTGGGCTTTTTTCGCTTCCTCGACCATCTCGTCGGGGGCCAGCACCCGGTAACGCGGAATGCCGGTGTCGGCTCCCTTGGCCTGCGAACAGTAGGCGCAGTCCTCGGCGCAGATGCCGCTTTTGGCATTGAGCAGCACGTTCACCTTCACCCGGTCGCCGAACGCCGCGCGGCGCACCCGCCAGGCCGCGTCTACCAGGCGCAACGTTTCGGTGTCGGGCAGGTTCAGCAGTTCCAGCCCTTCTTGCAAAGACAGCTCTTCATCGCGCAAAACGCGCTCGGCCACGCTCTCGATATTCAGCATCAGAATCATTCCCCCCGGAACGCCGCTTGAAAGGCAACGACCCCTCAGGGCTCGTGACCGGTTCTGTACGTTCGTTCAGGGTAAAAGTATAAACACTGAACGAGAAGAAGGTGCGGTACAGTGCATTTCCGGCCTCGTGCCTGCAAAGTCGCCAAGGAGGGTTCAACCCCGTAGCACGTTGAGCCTACCTGAGGCGAGCCTCATAAAGACAGTGCTGACAGGGCGAGCGGGCCGCCGGGTCTGCTCTGGGCGGCTCTTGCACCCCAGGCAGCCGTATATCATACTGTTCATAATGCGTAAACCAATGATCCTGGTCTTAGGAATAAGCCTCCTGCTAGCGTCGTGCAGTACCGGCTCAACCCCCACGCCAAAGCCTACTCCTACCCCCACGCCGACGACGCCGCCAGTCAACACCGCTCCGGCCAGTAGCGCGGAGATTCCGCCTGTGCCCCGCAACGTCAACACCGGCAACTACGACTGCTCCAGCTTGAAGGGATCGGGCGTCACGCCGCTCAGCTTGCGTCTCAACCGTGGAGCGGATATCTACGACCAGGGCACTCATGTTCCTGGCCAGCTCAGGGGCCTGTCGGATACACCCGAAACCCTCCAGGACCTGCTGTACACCACCAAGAGCATCATCAACAACATGTATTACGGCTACAGCACCGTGAACCTCGATGATCTTCACGAGTCGGCTTACAAGGCCTTCAAAAAAGACTTCCCCAACAAGCTGAACACCTATCTGCTTTCGGACGAGTGGGCCAGCTACAGCAACCTGAGCGACGCTCGGCAGGCTCTGGTCGATACGAAGATGGACAGCTACATCGACGGGGTCAAAGACGGCCATACCTTCTACATGAACCGTGCCCAGACCGACGCCGACAAGAACGGCTCGGCCCCCACACCGGTCCTGGGCGTCAGCCTCGCCCTGGTGCCTGGTCAAGACGGCCTGATTTTGACCGACGCGAGGCTCAACGGCCCGGCCTTGACTGCGGGTATGCGCCGGGGCGACGTGATTTTAAGTATCAATGGTACTGCGCTGACCCGCACCGCCAGTCTGTTAGACGACCAACAGTACGCCGCCTTCCGTAAAGTGCTGACCAGCGCCATCAGTGCTGGCGGCGATTTGGTTATGAATGTCAAGACCGCTGGCCAGCAGCACATGGTGCGGGCCACGCCAGCGGTTCTGACCGGCACTAGCCTGCCCTGGGGCGAGGTACGCACCGACACAGGCGGCAAGCAGCACTACTACATCCATATTCCGACTTTTTCCTCGGTGGGCCCGCAGCGCAGCCAGAGTGTTCCGATGCCGATTGCCAGCCGGGTTCATCAGCTGGTCGCCGACGCCCAGAGCAAGGGCGTAGACAATATCGTGATGGACCTGCGCGGCAACGGCGGGGGCCTGCTGATCGAATTCGTGGGTGCAGCGGCGGCCTTCGCGCCGAACATCGCTGGCGAATCCACCCGGTATATCGACGGCAGCAGCATCAAGTTCGCCTACAGCGCCAGCAACGTGGTTCTGACCGACGGGTGCGGGCTGTACAACCAGAACTACCCCGTTCAGAACACGGCCCAGTGGAAAGGGAAAATGGTCGTGCTGGTCGACGGCAAAAGCGCCAGCGCCTCCGAGATGTTCAGCACCAATATGCAGGCCGCCGGAATCAAAGTGATCGGCAGCGACACCTACGGTGTAGGGGCGACCAGTACCTATCACCTTGACTTGCCGGGAGGCCGCAGCATGAGCGTGACGGCTGGGCGAACCTACATCAACGACAAGCCGGTGGCCGAAAGTGTCAAGCCGGACATCGTATCGCTGGATAACTACGCCCAGCTGGCCGATACCGGCGTCGACAATACCCTGCAAACCGCCTACCGTGAGCTGAACAAGTAAGCCGGGGCTCCGTTCCTGCACGCTCCCAGTTCAGAGTTGCCGCCCCAAGCCCTGAGCGTGGGGCGTTTTTTTGCTCTCGGCTGTTGCACCCTGGAGTGGCAGCTGAGAGGGGCGCTTCTCTGGCTGCTGGTATGTTCCTCAGAGATGACGGGAGCCTGATTCACGCTTGCCCGTCACCCGGAAAATCAATTCTGACTGCTGAGGAAGGCGGCCTGATTGCGGTAGAACACTCTGACGTCACGCGGCGACAATACGCCGATAATGGCGAGGTGGTCATAACCATTGAGGCGCCCCAGGTCATACCAGTGGCCTGCCTGAGCGACTTGCCCACTGTAGCTTTCCATACTCTGGCCTGCTGGCGCACCCATATAGTTGCTGGGCACCAGGCCGTCATTGGGCCACCAGCTGCTGTTATATTGGTAGCCGCCGTACATGCTGCTGCCATAGACATTGCCCAGCCCGGGCAACATGGGGCGCGGATAGGGGTAGGCAGTGAGCTTAATGATGGGGTTCATGGTGATATTGGGGTAGGCCCAGCCCGTTAGCAGGCCAGGACTGGTGTCGTTGGTCGCCCAGGAAAAATACTTGGTGACTTTGCTGCGGCCTATAAAGGCGTTCAGCTCTTTGGCTCCGTCAGGACGCAGGTCCCAGGCCGAGGAATCGTGACTGGTCATGATGGGTGAGCCCATGACGCGCTTGATATAGGCGTCCAGGGTTTCACCCGGCTGCCGCTTTAGGTGATACTGCCCCAGCTTGAAGTCGTAAATGGGATTGAGGCCCAGGTCGGCGGCGGTGGCGGCCAGTGACATGAGGGTTTTCTGTAAGTTGGGTATCAGCGTCTGTAAGTTATCGGCAGCAGGACTGCCGTCACCGGGGGCGCTAATCATCATCACGTTGTTCACCCAGCCGACGCGCCCACCCACAAAGAGGTTGTTGCCGTCCGCGTTGGCGGGGCTGCCGTCTTCCAGCAGCTTGACCAGCATTCTGGAGGTCTGCCCACCCTGGCTGTGCCCTATGAGGTTGATCGGGTGCTGCGCGTCCCACTGCGGATAAAAGCCAGGGTAACACTTGGCTGTGTCAAAGCGGTCATGGCCGTATTGCGCGGCGCGGGCCGCTCCGTAGTCTACGCAGCCGCCTTTAATCTGGGCGTAGAGTTCCGCAGCGCGGTCCCAGTTACTGCTGATTGGCCCAACTGCCGCCGTAAAGACGTTATAGCCCTTTGAGCGTAGGTCTTCTTGCACGTCATAAATGCCGCCCCAGTATTTGATGACTCCACCCAGCTCATTGCGCCCAAAGCCGACAAAGCCGTGAATCAGTACAATGGGTACGCTTGTGTTGAGGGCCTGGGCACTGACTTTGTGGCCCCCCGGCATGGTCTGTGACAGCTCGGTTACGGCCTCCGTCTGCACTCCTTCAGGCGGCTGCGACTGACTGTCGAGATAAGCAGCCCGCTCCTGATTCGTGGTGGTTGTGCTGGTGGGCGGCGTCAGGTTGCCGGTTGCCGTGACGGGTGTGTTCGTCCCGCAAGCCGTCAGTAAGGCGCTCAGGAAAAGGGCAGTGGGCAGGTGTGATTTAGCCATAAGGAGACCTCTGGAGAAGTGCAGTGAGAGGCTTGCCGCCTGGGCAGGCCGGGTTTAAAGACGACGAAAGGCGCTAAGCCCTAGCAGAAGGAATAGCCTGAAACCATGCCTGAGCGAGGCAGATAAAGGGCAAAAAACTGTTTTTTAGGCTGAGTACAACTTAACTTTAAGTCCGCGGAGAGAAAGATGGCTTTCTAGACAAGTCAGGTCTAATAGGCCCTGCCGCTTGAACTGGGCCGTTTTGGATTCTATCCGAGCGGAGGCGAAAACAATACGGATTTCGTGGTACGGACTTGTAGAGCTACCTAAGACTTGCCCCCAAGATAACTTCATATATACACTTACACCCACCTCTGTTATCCTCGTTACATGCTTCCCTCGCCATCCCACCTCAAGCTCTTGCTGGAGCGCCAGCAGTACGAGGAGTTTTTCAACGAACTGCTTCCGCACATCTCCGACAAGCTATCGACCCGTAAAAACGTCCTGTCGGGGTGGCGTATTTATATAAGGTTTCTGGAGGAAACAGGGGAGAGCTTGCTCAATTTCCAGCGGGTGGGCGTCGAATATGCCCAGTGGTTGAAAGCTCAGGACGTCGCTCCGGCCACCCTGAATAACCGGCTCACACAGGTCAGGAAGCTCTATGCTCTTTTGCTTACGCTGGAGCTGGTGCAGGTCAATCCTTTTCTAGGAACGGTTGGTGAACGCAACCCTGTAGATGAACGCCGTGAGATTTATTCCTCAGAGGAAGTGCAGCGCCTCCTTGCGCATGCTGATGCGCAGGAACGTTTGCTGATTCTTTTGGCAACCGAGGCTGGACTTTCAGGCAGTGAGGTGCGGCGTCTGAAGTTCGGTGACCTTCTGGCTGATGGAGCAGAGTTACGAATCTGGCGGGTAAGGTACCGTCAGGATGGGTTTGAACCAGTGCAGGTTGTGAAGTGTTCAGAGGTGCTTCAGGACGCTCTGGGTCAGTGGTTAAAAGTGCAGGGGGCTGCTCCCTTGTTTGAGAGCCTACCAGAGGGTTTTTTGTTTGAAGTTGAGGGAAGGGCCTTGACTGATCCTGAGTTACTGTCTAGGCTTTATTCTCTGTGCCAGCGGGCGAATGTCATCTATAAGCCTTGGCGTGCGCTGCGGCATGTGGCTGGTGTTCAACAATTGGCGGCTGGGACAGATAAAGTGGCGGTTCAGGAACAGGTAGGTGTTCGCTGGGTCGGCCCTCTGGCGAAAAGGGCAGGATTGGTGGATGGGCGGAAATTGCGTTGGAAAAAGAGATGACATCTTCTGGCTTATGTGCAGGTTGTATATAGCTAAGTGTATATATCAAAGTAGCTTAGGTTGGGCCTGGACTGTGCTCAACCTAAGCTACTTTGAGGACTACTGATCACTCTGCTTATGTTCACCACTCAGACGGCGGAAAGTCGCCAGGGCCTGCGCTACCACCTGATCCATGTTGTAGTAACGGTAGGTCGCCAACCGTCCTACGAAAGTCACGTTCGGCTCGGCGTCGGCCAGTGCCTCGTAGCGTTTGTACAGTTCGGCATTTTCGGGCCGGGGCACCGGATAGTAGGGGTCACCTTCGGCGCGGGGATACTCGTACACCACGCTGGTCTGGTGGTGGCGCTGCCCGGTGATGTGCTTGAACTCGCTAATGCGGGTGTAGGCATAGTCGTTGGGATGGTTGACGGTACCCACTGGCAACAGCTGCTCTACGTCATGCGTCTCGTGCCTGAATTCCAGGCTGCGGTAGGGCAGGCGGCCAAAACGGTGGTCAAAAAAAGCGTCGACCGGGCCGGTGTAAATCAGGTGGCCGTGCGAAATCAGGCCAGCGACCTCGCGGTAATCGGTGTTCAGCATCACCTTGATATTCGGGTGAGCCAGCATGTTCTGAAACATCCGGGTGTAGCCGTGCAGAGGCATCGCCTGAAAGCTATCGGCAAAGTAACGGTCATCGCGGTTAGTGCGGGTGGGCACGCGGGCGGTAACGCTGGCATCCAGTTCGCTGGGGTCAAGGCCCCACTGCTTGCGGGTGTAGCCCCGGAAAAACTTGTTGTAAAGGTCACGCCCCACCTTGCTGACCACCACGTCCTCACTGGTTTTGACCTGCCCGACTTTCTCGGCCACCGACGCAAAAAACTCCTCTACCTGAAAGGAAGTCAGGCTCAGACCGTACAGGCGGTTGACCGTGTCTAAGTTAATAGGGATAGGCAGCAATTGCCCGTCTACACTGGCCAGCACGCGGTGCTGATAGGGACGCCAGGCCGTGAACCGCGAGAGGTAATCAAACACGTCGCTGGAATTGGTGTGGAAGATGTGCGGGCCATAAGGATGAATCAGCACGCCCGCGTCGTCGTAGCAGTCGTAGGCGTTGCCGCCGATGTGGGGGCGCTTGTCTACCAGCAGTATCCGCTGGCCCACGCTGGCGAGGCGCTCGGCCAGCACCGAACCGGCAAAGCCCGCCCCCACGATGAGGTAATCGAATGGCTGGGGGTGCTCGGTATCATTTTGGCTATCAGTCATGCGACAGCTCCAGTTGTTTTGCGGCTGTGTAGGCGGCTTTAAGTTGGGCAGTCTTCGTTTCGGCGGCTTTGTCTATCTGCTCTTGCATGGCCTGCCACGTCGCGTCCCACGACAGCTGCGACAGGTGAGCGTCGGCACGGGCCTGACGCGCGGCGGCGGCGGCACTTCCTGCCTCGGCCAGCACGGCGGCGCAGGCCGCTTCAAAGGCGTCTATTCCGTCGGCGATGCGGGCCATCTCGCCTTCTCCGTAAGGCCGAATCACGTCGTGAATGCCTGTAGACACCACCGGCACGCCCGCCGCCAGATACTCGGGCGTCTTGGTGGGGCTGATAAACTCGGTGGATGTATTAAGCGCGAAGGGCAAGAGCGCCACGTCCCAGTGGGCGAGGTAAGCGGGCAGCTCGGCGTAGGGCTTTTGGCCCAGGTAATGCAGATTAGCGCCCTGGGGCAGCTCGGCGGGGTCAATCTTGACGACGGGGCCAATCAGCACCAGTTGCCACTCGGGGCGTCGGCGGGCCAATTCGCCCAGCAGGTCGGTGTCCAGCCGCTCATCAATGACGCCGTAAAAACCCAGCCGGGGGCGGGCCAGCTCACGTTGGTCGGCAGGGTCGCTAAGGCCAGGGCGGGCCTGGATAGGGCGGGCCTGGGCAAAGTGCGCCACTTCCACGCTGGACGCAAAAGGATGGACGTTGGGATGCTGCTGGCGCTTGGACTCATAGAGACGGTGCCCCCCGGTAAAGACCACGTCGGCCTGAGTAAACAGCTGCCGCTCACGCCCGCGCAGTTCAGGCGGCGCACCCTTGAAGTTGGCAAGTTCGTCCATGCAGTCGTAGATGGTTACGCGGGGAGACAACAGCGCGGCGACCGGCAGCTCCATCGGCGTGTAAACCCACAGGTCGTACTCGCGCAGCCCTTCACGGCCCACCAGTTCGGCCAGCAGCTGCGCGGTGCGGGCCTGAGACTGGGCGGGGCTGTGGCCGATTTCAATGTGCGGCGTGCAGACGTTGACGCCGCTAGAGTCCTGCCGACAGTTCAGGTGGTCAGGCCACTGACCAAAATGTGGCTCCTCAATGTAATAGACGGCGCGGTTCCTGGCGGCGCGGGTCATCAGGTGTTGGGGACGCTGAAAAACGAAATCCCAGCGCAGGTGAGAGAGAACGAACAGGGCAGGGTGAGGAGAGGCAGGCATAGGCGACGTTCCTTCCCGGACGCAGGGCAATCCGGCTTAATGGTGCTGGGGTATGCTGCTCTAGCAGGATAGATCTAAAGGCGAAAAAAGCCAGAACAATTTGACCTATAACAAAACAAAGCCTCGCTAGTCACTGCGTTCATCATCACATTCTCACTGACTGGTCAGTTAACAATCACCTTCAGAAACCTTCACGGGTGCGCTACCGGGGCCTGGCCCGTATACTGCCTTCCAGCTGTGAACGTCGTCGTCGCCATTCCCGCCCGTGATGAAGGAAACGGCATTAGCCGGACACTGACGGCGCTGGCGGCACAGACTTACTCCAGACCTTTTGAAGTGCTTGTCCTGGCGAACAATTGCCAAGACGATACGGCAGTGCAGGCGCGGGCCGTGGCTCGGCGGCAGGCCAGTTTCAGACTGCGGGTGCTGGAAGTGACCCTGCCCCCCGAGCAGGCCAACGTGGTTGGGGCGCGGCGGTTGGCGCTGGAGACCGGGGCGCACATGGCTGGTCAGGAGGGCATTGTCGTCAGCACTGACGCTGACAGTGAGGCCGACCCCGACTGGCTGGGCGCTCTGATCGCGCCGCTCGAACAGGGCTGGGCGGCTAGCGCTGGCCGGATTCAGCTGCGACGCGCCGAACGCTACGCTCTGCCCCGGCCGCTGCGCTCGGTGTATCTGCTGGATACGGGTTACCGTCAGGTGGCCGCCCAGCTGCGTCACCGGGTGGCCTGCCTGAGCGAGCCTGCGCTCACTCACTGGCAACACTTCGGGGCCAATCTGGCCCTGACAGTGCGGGCCTACCGGGCCGTGGGCGGCCTCCCCGAGGTCAGTTGCCTGGAAGACATGGCCCTCGTCGCGGCGCTGGCGCGGGCTGACTTGCCGCTGTGCCACACCCACGCCGCGCGGGTTTACACCAGTGCGCGGCTCAGCGGGCGGGTTCCAGTGGGGCTGTCTACCCAACTGGGCGAGTGGCGCAGCGGGCCAGGAGGCTGGCGGGTGCCGGGCGGCCCCGAACTCGTCGCCGCCGCGCAGGCCGAGCGCCTGACCCGTGAGCTGTATGGAACTGACATGACTCTGGCTCAATCAGCGGCCTTACGTCGGGCTTGGCGGCTCCAGAGAGACGACACCGTCACGCTGGACTTTCCCACCTCTGGGCTGGCGCTGGAGGCACTGCAAGCCGCACGCGACCAGGCCGGGTACTGGGCCGCCGAGTTTCCCCCGGTTCCGGTACGTCAGGCGCTCCAAGAAGTCTGTGAGGCCCTGGCCAACTATGGCGGGCAGGGCTTCAGAACGCGCTGAGAGTCAGCCCAGCACCGCTTGTTAGCACCGCTCGAACAAATCCAGCCGGTAGCCTTCTTGCTCGTCGCCGTGCCGCTGCGCTTTCAGGTGCCGGAGCGTGCCCGCTGCCACCCGCCGCAGGGCCGCCTCATGTACCGCGTCGCCTGTCTGCGGGTAGTCGTGAACCGGAGGTGTCCAGTGAACCAGCAGTAACGTACCGCCAGTTTCCAGCCGTACTAAAGCGGCGTCCAGCGCCCGCTCCAGGTCATCCACGCCCAGGTAGTACAGCACCTCGGAGAGCAGCACCAGGTCAAAGGGGCCAGGGGGCAGCTCGTCGGGTAGGCGGCGCTGAAGCAGAGTTACGCCGCTCAAGAGGCCAGCTTGCTCCAGGCGCTGGCGGGTGCGTTCCAGGGCCTGCACGTTAACGTCTAGCGCCGTCAGGTGCTCGGCCTGCTGGGCCAGCAGCGCCGTCAGCACCCCGATAGAGCAGCCAACTTCCAGAGCGCGGGCGTAGCGCGGGCGTGGAAGCGCGGCCAGAGTCCGGGCATATTTGGCGGCCTCGTAAGGGCTGCTCTCGAAGTTCCAGGGGTCGTCGCTGTTTCCATAGACATGCTCGAAGTATTCCGGCGGCAGAGTCACCAGGGCAGTTTATAGCCCAGCACGGCCTGCGAAATGCCGGAAAAACCGCTCCGGGCCAGCCACCGCCCGCTGCACCATCTCCGGCGCGAGGACAAAGCCGCTGGGGTCGTCGTCAATCAGGCCCAGTTGCGACCTGTGGGCGGCGATAGCGTTCGCCTTGCGCTGTTGTTGTGCGGCTGACAGCGGGAAAAGTAGTTCGCTCAGCCCTTCGGCGGGCTGGGGCCAGTCGCCCGGCTCGCCGCGTTCGGGCAGCCAGACGGTGTATTCCAGGACGCAGGGCACCCTGCCCAGCAGAGGTTCAAAACAGACCCAGCAGGCGCGGTGGTCGGGGTGAGGGTCACGTCGCCAGGGCAAAAGCAGCGTGGCGGGAGGCGCGGTGGCCCAGGCCCGGGCCAGGGCTGAACGTACCCTGGCGGGGTCACTCCTCGCCAGTTCGCCGTCTGGGAAGCCCAGGGCCACTGTTTGCCCAGCAGGAATGCCCAGTTCCAACAGGCCAGCGCGCCACTCCGTCAGCCGCTGGCCCACTAAAGCAGGGCGCGGATACTTGACGGAATGCGGATGTGACGCGCCGCCATCGGTGACCAGCAGGGCGTGAACCTCGCCGCCCAGGTCGCTCAGCGCCGCCAGCAGGCCGCCGCAGCCCAGTGCCTCATCGTCGGGGTGGGGGGCGACCACCCAGATAGGTTCGGGAAGTTGGTTTGGGTCAAGCTTTGGGTCAAGCATGGTCGTCACTCTGTCCAGCGTTACCCAGCGGGTCGTAGTTGTCCTCGTCGGCGTCCAGCAGATAGGCCCCCACTTCCAGGCGGGCGGCGTCGGGCGCAGGCTGGCGCAGGTAGAGGCGCAGGTCGCGCAGCAGCCGCTCGGTTGGGGAGGGCGGCAGCAGGCCACGCGCCCCCGCCGCCCGCTCACAGGCTTCGGCGCAGGCGAGGCAGGCATCTTCGGACAGCAGGCGGGCCAGCGAGACGTAGGCCAGCACGGCTCTTTGCGCCTCTGGCTGTCCACCCACTGCCAGGCTATCCAGCCGCCGCTGCCCCTGTAGCACCGTCTGCCAGGCGGCTTCCAGACTGGCCCCAACCGCCGCAAAACGCAGCCGCTGCACGTCGTCCCCCGCCCGCCCGGCGCGGCGTAGGCCCAGGCGCACGCTCCGCAGGGCCGCCTGCGCCCCGCCCAACTGCGCGGCCAGGAAACGCAGCGCCCCGCCGCTGAACTCCGGCTGAGCGTAGTACACCCCTGGCGGCCCGATCAGCTGCTCAGGAGCTACGCGAATACCGCTCAGGTCGGCGCGGAAGCTGACACTGGAGCGCATCCCCGCTGGTTGCCAGAAGCTGGGGTCAAAGCGCTCCGGCTCCGGGTCGCGCAGCAGCACCAGCTGGCGGCCACCCGAGGCTTCGGCGGGGCACAGCGGGCGAGTCACAAAGTAGGCTCCAGAGGTAAAGGTCTTGTGGCCGCTCAGCAGGTCGCCTTCCAGCCGTAAGCCAGGGGCTTCTTCGGTGTTCCAGACGCCAAAGAGCTTGCCCGTCGCCGCGTCTGCCGCCGCCTGAAGCGCCTGGGCGGGGCTACCGTGAAGAACCATCAGTTGCAGGGCGTTGGCATGCCCCTCAAAGAGCCGCGCGACCGGGAGACTCAGGCGGCCTACGGCGCGGAGAAATTCAAGCAGGTCGGTGCCGCTCAGACCGCCGCCGCCTAGCCCGGTGGGCAGGGTAAGGGTCATCACCTGGGCGTGGTGCAGCGCCTCAAAGGACGCGGCTGGAAAGGTGCCTTCAGCGTCGCGCGCCGCCGCCTCGCCGGTGACGGCGGCCTGCGCCTGTGCCAAACGCCGCAGCGCCTCTGGCAGCGGTACGGAGGCGCAAACGGTCGGCAGGCCCTTTTCCTGCAACTGAAGTTTCTTAACCCGCGCCTGTCCCTCACGCAGCGCCGCCGCCAGTTCGGGGTCGGCGGGGCGGTGTCCAGTAGAGTCGGGATAGTCCCACAGACCGTTGTGGCAGTGGCGGTCATCGTCCCAGCCGGGGTGATTGACCACGGGATACAGGCAGATGCCGTGCAGCGCCACACCCCGCGCCCGCGCCTGCAAAGCCTGGGCCGTGACCATCCGCAGCCAGTCGGCACGCTGGTCTCCCTCGGTGCCTGTTTCGGCCAGAAGCAGGGGTAACTTATAGCGCCCGTATACAGCGCCCAGCTGCTCGGCCAGCGGCACAAACTGTGGATGCTCGGGCGCTAAAACCTCGCGCTGCGCGGGGTCGGAGTGCTTAAACCACTGGTTATAGGGGTAGAAATTCAGCCCCAGCACATCCACATATCGGGCCGCACCGCCCAGTTCAGGCCGGGCGCGGCCCAGCAGCCAGTCCAGCGCGGCAAATTGCGCGTCGTGCTCCCCTTGCGCGGCCTTTTCCTCGGTGGGCGTGGCCGGGTGCGGGCGGATATGAATGAGCGGTTCAGCATGCAGGAAGCGCACCTCCGGATCTACCTCGCGGGCTGCGTCCATAGCGGCGATGCTGGCACGCACCAGCTGCATCTTGAGTTCGTCGCCGCGCCCCCGTGCAAAGGGGTTAAGGTAGGCCACGTCGCCGCCGCCCCAGGCCAGGAAGGAAATCTCGTTGATAGGGCACAGCCACAGCGTGCCGCGCGTTTCCCCCCGCAAAAAACGGGTCGCGGCGCGGGCAAAGTGGGCAAAGCGCTCCGGGAAGTCCTGTTCAAAGGGCGAGAGGTCGTCGGGGTAGCCGTAGTGCAGCAGATCCCAGATGACCTCAACGCCCGCTGTCTGCGCCGCCCGGGCCTGGGCCTGTGCCGAGCGAAAGTCAAATTGTCCCTGCTGCTCTATCAGGTGCCAGCGCAGGCCGTCGCGTGCCGTCAGTAGCCCCGCCGCTGCCAGCCGGGCGTAGTCCTGCGCCGCGTAAAGGTCGTGACGCGAGGCGTCAATCACGTCAATGCGGCGACCCGACGGCCTGCGCTGCGTGCTGCATTCAAAGCCACCCATGAAAAATGAGGCAAAAGGGGGAAAAGTCATGTCCCATGCACTATAGGTCGGGCGGAGCGAGGCCGGAATAATGATGAGAGACGCAGTAGCACCAGTACGAATTCAGTGCTCCCGGCCCTCCATTGGCACAGAAGACGACATCGATCAGCCGCGTCACCAATAGGATGGCGACCTGTTCAAAATGCGTTTGACCTGGGGAGCCAGCAAGGAGCCGCCGTTCCGCAGCGCCGTGATGGTCAGCACCGTCGCAAGTTGCCAGTGTAGGCGGCCACGGTACGGCGCTGATTAGGCTGATTCGGTCGCTGCTGTTGTCATTTGTACACGAAACAGGCTTAACTGTCGTCTTTTAACACTAATTTATCTTAGTGTTAATTATTCAGCACGACTGAGCCTTACTGATCTTGCCACTCTCGGCTCCCCATGCCTCTCTACGCGGGGGTGTTTTAAGGAAGCTGCTACCAAGCGCAAACTGAACGACCCTGCACTTTCAGAGGCTGTCTGAGGCCCATATCGTCGGAGTATCCATGCTGCCCTCTTCATCAGGCGCACAATCGCTGGAGCAGA
>NZ_JAGLBG010000034.1 GCF_018260405.1 Deinococcus sp. | reverse complement strand
GTTGGGACAGATCTTTTGCGTAATGTCCCTACTCTACCCCTTTCCGCTTCGCAAGTCCCCCTGCTGAGCAGTTACCTCAATTTTACCTTTTACCCCCGGGGGCTAGCTCAGGGAATGAGCGCTATCAACTCCTGTCAGTAACCTAGATCAATAACATAGATTCGGCGCTGGCGGTAACGTATGGGGCTGGACCTAAGCCGTAAGCCATGCGAAGGGGTTCCGGTATCTCGTGTTTCTCGCTGGCTTCTGGCCCGCCAAAGAAGACTGAGCGAGTGGGAGATTGAACCCGGTACGCCTCCCCTGCTAGACCTGAGGGCCATCTCCGGGCTGCCGCTGGCCTACCCTGAGACATGACCCAGACGGCCCCCTCAGCCCAGCCCAGCGACGTTCACGAATACACCCCCCTCAACCGCCACCGCCTGATTGCGCCCGGCCCGGTCGAGGTCGCGCCGGATGTGCTGCTCGCGCTGGCCCAGCCGCAGATGCACCACCGCGCCCAGGAAGGAATCGACCGCCTGATGGAAGCTCGCCAGAAGCTGACGCGGCTGCTGGGCGACCCTTACGACGCCGTGATTACCACCTCCAGCGGCACCGGGGCTTTCGAGGGAGCGCTGGTAAGCACCACGCCGCCGGGCGCAAAAGTCGTGAACGCGCAGGCTGGAAAATTCAGTGAACGCTGGGGCCAGATGGCGCAGCGCTTTGGCTACGACGTTCAAATCGTTGCCAAGCCCTGGGGTGAACTGCTGGACGCCGACGAGGTAGCCCAGGCCTGCAAGGACGCCCATACCCTCTGCGTGACCCACAGCGAAACCAGCACCGGAGCGCTGCATGATCTCGGAGCGATTGCGAAAGCGGCCAGGGCACAGAATCCCGACCTTATTATCATTGCCGACTGCATTACCAGTTACGGCGTGGCCGAGCTGCACCCCGCCGCCTGGGGCGTGGACGTGATCGTGTCGGGCAGCCAGAAGGGTACGGCGACGCCCCCCGGCCTGGGATTCGTGCTGTTTAGCCCGGAAGTCCAAACCCGCATGATCAAGGACACGCCCCACGGGTTTTACCTTGACATGACCCGTGAACTGGCGGGGCAGAAAGCAGGCAGCACCCCGCAGACCCCGGCCATCAACCTGATCTACGCCCTGAGTGTGGCCCTAGACCGGCTGCTGGCCGTGCCGCTGAATGTGCTGTGGGCTGAGCAGCGCTGCAAGAACAGCGCCCTGATCGCCGCCGGAACCGCGCTGGGTGCCCCGGCCTGGGCCACGCGTACCAGCCCGGCAGTGGCGGTACTAAAGCCGCCTGCTGGCATCACGGGCCGTCAGGTGGCTGCCCGCCTCGCCGCCATGGGTCAGCGGGCACTGGCCGGACAGGCCCCCTACGAAGACGCCGTATTTCGCCTTTCGACGATGGGCTACGCCGACCGCTACGACGCCCTGGCGATTGCCGGAATGCTGGAGGATGCCTTTGCGGGGCTGGGCGTTCAGTTCACGCGTGGGGCCGGAGTCCAGGCAGCCTGGCAGGCCCTCAAGTAATGCAGGCCCTCAAGTAATTTCGTTGACCAGCCGGGTTGCCAACTCCACGCCCGCAAGCCGTGGCTCTCCGGGTTGCTCTGAGGCGCAGTTCTAGGAGTCCGTATGATTTCTCATCTGTTGGGTGTTCGTTTCAGACAGGTGCCGTGCAGCAAAGGACTTTAGCTGCCACGACAATGAGACATAGAACCATCGTCCTTTTAGCAAAGGTGGCGTAGGTTACACGGTGGTGTAGAGTTCAGCCATGTGGCCTTTTGGAAAAAATACGACGGACCGAATCAAAGACGCTATCAACGCCAACCCGGTGCTGTCCCCACTGGGTCTGAACGTGCAGGAACAGGGCGGTACAGTGAAAGTTGTGGGCCAGGTTCAGCGTCAGAGTCAGGTTGGCCTGATTAACGCCGTGGTCGGCGGAATCAGCGGCGTTAAGACTGTGGACGTGAGCGGCGTGAGCGTGCTGGAACAGGCTTCTGCCCCCGCCGATATCAGCAACGTGCAGATTGGCGACATCGTGCAGCAGAGCGCGGGCGAGGCCCAGTTCGACGATAAGGCCTTCGAGGACCAGAGCCGCGTCGCCAAGGAAGTGCTTTCGGCAGTGCGCGGTAACGGTGAACTGGCCGACAACCCCATCGACGTGCTCCAGAGCGGCAGCAGTGTCGTGCTGCGCGGCGCCGTGGACAGCGATCACGAACTGCGTCTACTTCAGCAGGTGGCCCAGGGCGTCAGCGGCGTGACCGGCGTGGATGTCAGCGGCGTCTCGGTGCGTGCGGGTGCCAAGGAACTGTCCAAGGAAAAGGATCAGAGCACTGGCGACACCGTTTACACCGTGAAAAGCGGCGATACCCTCAGCGCCATTGCCCAGAAGTACTACGGCGACGAGATGCGCTACAAAGACATTGCGCACTTCAACAACATCAGCAACCCTGACGCCATTCAGGTCGGCCAGCAGATCCGTATCCCCGGCTGAACTCCGAAATTCAATGAAAATGCAACCGCCTCGCGTTGGGGCGGTTTTCTTTGCTCCGCCGCCTTAACCCCGGCGGCGCCAGCGCCTCCCGAACAGCGGGCGAAGTACAGCGGCGAGGTGCGCCCAAACCCGCACTGGCTGGCCGGGCAGGGTCACTGATCGCCGGTGGGCCGATTCAGTTTGTACTGCACCAGCCCCACCGTCTGCCCCCGGTACAAGTCTGTTCCTTCGCGGCCAATTTCTACAAAGCCCAGCCGCTGCATCAGCGCATGCGAACGCCGATTAGGTTCGTGAACCTCGGCCCAGACGCGCTCTAGCCGCAGCACTCCAAAAGCGTGACGCAGCATCAGCTGGCCTGCTGCCGTGCCTAGGCCCTGGCCCCACAGGCGGCTCTCCCCTATGGCGACGCCCAGTTCGCCCGAAACGGCGACCAGGTCTGCCAGATCGGTATAGCCGACCAGCACCCCGTTATGCACGATACCCAGCCGGAGGAACTGACTGGGCGGCGCAGTGATGAGGCCGCGCCAGTGGGCCTGGATGCGCCCGGCAGGTAAACCGGGTTCCCAGCCATTGCTGAGACAGAATTCCCGGTCTTGGCCCCACTGCGCGGCGTAGTTCTCGTCGCCGGGGCACAGGGAACGTAGACTTACGGACACAGCGCCTCCAGAATCTCGGCTGCACTTCCCTCACGCCCCTGCCAGACGCCCTGGCCCGCCCAAAGGCTGATCAATTCGGCGCGGCCCTGCCGAGCAGCCTCAGCACGCAGCGGCCCAGTCAGCGCATTCTGATACGGATAAGGCAGGGGCTGTGAAAGCTGCTCGGAGACAGTGTTTTTAAGCCCGCGTGCGGTGCGCCCACTGAAATTGCGAGTGAGCACCGTGTCGTCCAGTTTAGCCTGTGCCAGAGCCTTGCGGTAAGGCGCGGAGGTTCCGGCCTCGCTGGCGCGCAAAAAGGCGCTGCCGCACTGCACCAGACTGGCTCCGGCCTTCAGCGCGGCCAGCACGTCTTTACGGGTCATCAGGCCACCAGCAGCGATCACCGGGATTTGAATGGCCTGTACCGTTTTCTGAACAAGTTCCAGCGTGTCCGCGAAGTCGTCCTGCACCCAGCCGCCCCGGTGCCCGCCCGCCGCGCCGCCCTGCACGACCACGGCCTCTACCCCGTCTGCCGCCAGAATGACCGCTTCCTCTGTACTGGTCGCCGTGCCGATGCTCAGGATGCCTCGCCGCTTGAGTTCGTCCAGCTGCGCCCTTTCGATCCGCCCGAAGGCGAAGGAAAAGACCGCCGGGTGTACGTCCAGCACAGCCTCAAACTGCGCGGCGAAGTCCGGCTGCACCTGCGGCGGCAACGTAGGCGGCGTGAGGCCCAGTTGGGCGTACAGCGGGGCCAGTTCGGCGATAGCGGCGGCCTGTTGCGCGGCGGTCACTTCCGGCAGTTCCTGCGGCGCAAACAGGTTCACGGCAAACGGCCTCGCGGTCAGTGTTCGGGTGGCCGCGCCCGCCGCCCTGATCTGCTGCGGCGTCAGGTAAGCCGCGCCGACGCTGCCCAGCCCGCCCGCCTCCGACACGGCGGCGACCAGTTCCGGCGTGGTGATCCCGCCCGCCATCGGTGCCAAGACGATGGGCCTGTTCAGTTGGAGAAGCTGCATATTCATAGCACCATGATGCCGCCGGGAACCCTGTGATCAAAGCCCTGCGCGGCGGGGCAGCGGCCCGAGGCGTACGCTAAGCAGGTGGCCGAGTTTTTGTACCCCTACCGCGCCTGGACCGCCTACCGCCGCGCCGCTTACGCCAGTGCCCCGGCTCCCCGGCGTCAGTTCATGCCCCGCGCCGTTATGGAAGACCTGCTGACCCAGGCCGCCCGCAAGCTGCCCCTGCTGGACGCCCCCGATTTGCCCTGGGCGCTGGCCGAACGGGTTCACGACGCGCAGTATCTGCGCCGCTGGCGAGCAGGCGAGGTGACGCGGGCCGAGGAGAGGGCGATGGGTTTCGCGTGGACCGACAGCGTCGTTGAGCGCGGTCTGGGCAGCAGCGGAGCGACCTTTGCGGCTACTCAGGACGCGCTGCGCCTGGGGCTGGGCATCAATTTCGGCGGCGGCACCCACCACGCCTACCGCGACCACGCCGAGGGCTTTTCTTTCCTCAACGATGTGGTCATCTCAGCGCAGTGGCTGCTCGATGAGGGCCACGCCCGGCGCATCCTGGTGCTGGATTTCGACGTGCATCAGGGCAACGGCACCGCCTCCATGCTGGCAGGTGAGCCGCGCGCGCTGACCGTCAGCGTCCACGGCGCAAACAATTACCCGTTCGACAAGGAAGTCAGCGGGCTGGACGTAAACCTGCCCGACGGCGCAGACGACGCGGCTTATCTGGCCGCCCTGGACCGCCAGATTGCGCCGGTGGTCGGAGCTTTCACGCCCGATTTCGTGTTCTATCTGGCTGGAGCCGACGTGCTGGCGGGTGACCAACTGGGACGGCTGGCGCTGACCCTGGCCGGAGTGCGCCGCCGTGACGAACGGGTATTCCGCTGGGCGGCGCGGGCCAGAATTCCGCTGGTTTGCGTTATGGCCGGGGGATATAACCGCGAACCGCAAAAGCTGGTGCAGGCGCGGCTGGGCACGCTGGAGGCGGCATTGGGTGCCTTTTCTCCAAAACTGAGAACTTCTACTTGAACCAGGGCCAGTCGCCTTCCTTGAAAGTCACCTCGTTCCATTTGGGGTGAAAGCCTTCCGTTTCCTGCAAGGTGCTCAGTTTGCTGATCGCGCACTTCTGGTAGTTCAGCAGCGCACTGCGTTTTTCGGGCGTCTTGAAGTCACGGGTCACCAGAATGCGCTGCACGGCGTAAGTCGGCACGCCGTTACCCAGCTGCGGATAGTGCAGGGTGGCCGCTTTGTAAAACCCGCTCAGCGCAGCGGGCGCAATGTCGAGCGGCACGAGGTCGAACTTGGTGGCGTCGAGCGCCTTGACCCAGTCGGCAGGCTGACCCACCACGGTCAGCACGGCGTCGACCTGTCCGGCAACCAGTGCGTTCATGGTGTCCTCACGCGTCTTGTATTCCAGAATGCCGACGGGCACGCCCGATTTGGCTTTCAGGATGTTGGCGGTTACGACGCTGCCGCCCCAGCTGCCCAGTTTCTTGGCCTTCAGGTCGCTCCACCGGGTAATCCCGGTAACGGTGACCTTGCCAAAGATGTTCTTCTTGGCGACGGGTTGCCTGGCAATCAGGTGAATCTCGTCGAAGTTGAGGGGCAGCAACTGCTTGATCTCGGCCACGCGCGGGTCGTGCTCAACCTGGTCGCGGGCCTTAAGCACGTCGAGCTGCACGAAGGCCAGCGCGACCTGATTGCTTAGCAGCAGTTCCAGATTCTCGACGCTGCCGGTACCCTGGCGCTGGCGCAGGAAGGACGCGTTGGTACACACCTTGCCAATGTCACGGAACATGTCCGAGGCCGTCGAGCCTTTGGGACTGGTGGCGACATTCAGAAAAACAGGGGGAGCGGCTTGGGCACTGCCAAACAGCAGGACTCCGGTCAGCATTTGAATCAGGGCTTTTTGCATAGTGTCCTCCAGAGTTTAGGGCAAAGACGCGACTGTTCTAAACTGTTCTAAGCGCAGCAGAGCAGGGGTCTATCAGGGTTACGTCAGTCTATAGCGGGCCGGGGCGCAACTCTGTTCAGGGCACGGTCAGCGGGCGCAAAAGCGGGTAGTATCTTCTTTATGACCGTTCTCCTCCAGCCCCACTGACGCGAGTCGAGGACGCGCGACATTTCAACCTCAATTTCAGGCTCACTCAGCCTGCCGGAGTTTCCATGACTGCCCCCCAATCCAATACTGCTGGCCCCTCGGCGGCCCTGGAGCACGAAATTGCCCGCCGCCGCACCTTCGCCATCATCAGCCACCCCGACGCCGGGAAAACGACCATCACTGAAAAGCTGCTGCTGTACGGCGGCGCTATTCAAGAAGCCGGGTCGGTGACTGCCAAAGAGGGCCGCGCCCACACCAAATCCGACTGGATGAGCATTGAGCAGCAGCGCGGGATTTCTATTTCGTCCAGTGCGCTGACCTTCGAGTACGCCGGGCGACACGTCAACCTGCTGGATACCCCCGGCCACCAGGACTTTTCCGAGGACACCTACCGCACCCTGACCGCCGCCGACAGCGCCCTGATGGTGCTTGACGCGGCGCGTGGCGTGCAGACCCAGACTGAGAAACTGTTCGCGGTGTGCCGCAACCGGCAGGTGCCGATCCTGACCTTCGTGAACAAGATGGACCGCCCGGCCCTCGACCCGTTCGAACTTCTGGCCCAGGTCGAAGAAACGCTGAAAATCACGGTGGTGCCGCTGACCTGGCCTATCGGCGACGGCCCCGACTTCAAGGGCGTGTATGACCTGCAAACCGGGCAGGTGCTCGCCTTCGAGCGCACCTCGGGCGGCAAGCACCGCGCCCCGGTGCAGACCGCTGGCCTGGACGACCCGCAGCTTGACGCGCTGGTCGGCAAAGACCTGGCCGCCAAACTGCGCGAGGATGTTGAACTGATCAAGGGGGCCATGCCCGAATTTGACCCCGCCGAGTTCCTGCGCGGCGAACTGACGCCCATGTTCTTTGGCAGCGCCATGAACAACTTCGGCATCGAGCACTTTCTGAGCAACTTTGTAGAGCTAGCCCCCCCGCCAGGGCCAGTCGAAACCAGTCTGGGCGAGCGCGAACCCACCGCCGGATTCGCCGGGTTCATCTTCAAGTTGCAGGCCAACATGAGTAAGCAGCACCGTGACCGCACCGCCTACATGCGCGTGATCTCGGGCCACTTCGAGCGCGGTATGGACGTGACCCACACCCGCACCGGGCGCAAGCTGCGTCTCTCGCAGGCGCATACGCTGTTTGCCCAGGACCGCGAAAAGGTCGAGGACGCCTACCCCGGCGACATCGTGGGCCTCGTAAACCCCGGCGTGTTCCAGATCGGGGACGTGATCAGTGTAGACGGCAAGGTCACGCTGCCCAGCTTCCCGCGTTTCACGCCCGAAACCTTCGCTACCCTGGCCCTGAAGGACGTGGGCAAGCGCAAGGCGTTCATGAAGGGCTTGACCCAGCTGGCCGAGGAAGGCGTGGTGCAGGTGTTCTACCCCACCGACGGGGCGCGTGACCCCTACCTGGGCGCGGTGGGGCCGCTGCAATTCGAGGTGTTCCAGGCCCGATTAAGCGAGGAATACGGCGTGGAAGTCGAGATGAACGTGACCAGTTATCAGCTGGTGCGCTGGCTGGCCGGGGACCCCGAAGGTGTGGCCCGCTTTGCCCGCCACGTCGAGGACGACCAGGGCCGCCCGGTGATGCTGTTCCGCAGCAAATACGACCTCGAATATACCGCCGAGCAGCACCCCGAAATCGAGTTCCTGCCACTGCCTAAAGACCTGACGCGGGTATAGGTCACCTAGGACCTTTGTGCCCCTTGACCGCGCCTGGCCTGGTCACGTAAACTACTTTCTTGGTCAAGTGGGGCAGGGCAACCAACAGCTTTCCAGCGTGGAAGCGGCCCGAACCCCAGACAGCAGCCTCTGGACTCAGAGTGCGACTGGACTCGCAAGGAGGGCACCATGCCCAAGATGAAAACCCTGAAAGCGGCCACCCGCCGCATCAAGATCACCGGCACCGGTAAGGTCATGGCGTTCAAAAGCGGTAAGCGCCACCAGAACACCGGCAAAAGCGGCAACGAAATTCGCGGCAAAGGCAAGGGCTTTGTGCTTGCCAAGAGTGAGTGGGCCCGTATGAAGCAAATGATGGGTGGTAAATAATGCCCCGCGTTAGGACCGGCATCGTTCGCCGCCGCCGCCACAACAAGGTTCTGAAGCGGGCCAAGGGCTTCCGTGGCAGCCGCAGCAAGCAGTACCGCAACGCCTTCCAGACCCTGTTGAACGCCGCGACCTACGAGTACCGCGATCGCCGCAACAAAAAGCGCGACTTCCGCCGTCTGTGGATTCAGCGTATCAATGCCGGTGCCCGCCTGCACGGCATGAACTACAGCACCTTCATCAGCGGTCTGAAAAAGGCCAACATCGACCTCAACCGCAAGGTCTTGGCCGACATCGCTGCCCGCGAACCCGAAGCCTTCAAGAGCCTCGTGACCGCCGCGCAAGGTGCCCACCAGCAATAAGCGTTCTTTTTGTCCTAGCCGCCTCCACCTGGGGGCGGTTTTTTATCAGGTCTGTGGTGCCCGGTTCAACCCGGGGCCGTATAACCCCTGGGCCGTATAACATAGGCGTCGTGAATCCTGCCCGCCTTCTTCTGTCGACCATCGCCGGGGTGGCCGCTGCCCTCATCGCCTTCTCGGTGGTGTCTGTGCGCGGTGATCTGGGGGGCGTGTTCCATTTTCTGCACGAGCGGGGTGTCGCCAAACGGTTGGCGGCTGCCGGAGCCACGCCCGAGCAGGTCACCACGGCCAAAGCTAGAGCCCTGGCCGTCGCACAAAGTTTTGCCGACCCAGCACTGGCAAGCCGCCTGATTCCGCTGGAATTGCTTGTCGGGTTACTGATCGCGGCACTGGTGTGGTGGTTGTTTGGGCAGCGGGTCGCCAGAGCCGAGTCTGGGCAGGAGCGCCCCGACGTGCAAGAACGGATGGTCATGCGCTTTGCCCACCGCCACGGCGGACACTTTACGTTGCGTGACCTGATGGAACGCAGCCCCCTAAGCAGCGAGCAGGCCCGCGAGGTGACAGTCCGGATGGTAGAACGCGGGCAGCTACGGCGCGAGGACGAAGGATACACGCTCAGCTAATGCCCCAGGAACGCCCCTTTCTGACTGAGCCGAGCGAAGCAGGCACAGCGGCCAGCGGAGCCGCGCCTGACCCGCTTTTTGATCTGGCGGTGAACCGGGCGGCGGTCACTATGCGTGGGCTGGGCACCCAGGACGCCCTGGCCGCCTGGCACGCCCGCACCCGCTTTGCCCGGCGCATTTCACTGTTAGAGGTTCAGCGGGCGCTGCACGGTCGGCCCCAGTCTGGCGAGTGGCACTGGCAGGGCGGCCCGGACGGCTCCTGGCAGCCTGGCAAGGCCCGTTTTCCCTAACCGAGATCCCCGGCAATCCTAAGCGAGACTCTGGGCAATACTTTCGGCTGCCAGCCAAACCGCCCGCGTGATTTCTGGCTGCGGCAGGTAGGGCACGGGTGGACGGTCCTGCGGTACGGCCAGGGCGACCTCGGCGCTGGCCGGAAGATGCACAAAGCCGCAGGGAACGTGGGAGCGGCCTGTGGTGTGCAAGTGGTGTAGGGCCTGATACATAACGGCGTTGCACACGTACAGTCCCGCCGAGTTGCTCACGTAGCCCGGAAGCTGCGCCGCGTGCCAGGCACTTAGGATGCGCCGCAGCGGTAAGGTGCTCAGGTAGGCGGCGGGGGCCTGCGCGTGAGGGTGAACCGGAGCGTCCCGGTACACCTGCCCGGCATTGTCGGGAATATCAAAATCCATGACGTTGACGGCCACCCGTTCCAGCGCAACCTGGGCACGCCCCGCCGCCAGTCCGGTCAACAGTACGGCATCCGGTTGATGGTGTTCCAGAGCGCTCAGCAAGGCTTTTGCCGCCCCGTGGGGTTCCACGGGAAGCAGGGCCGCCTCGATACCCAGGGCAACCGCAAAGTCGGAGACTGCATAACATTTGATAAGTAGCCAGTAAGCAGGCTGGCTATTTTTACTGTATCCATCGGCCAAATACTCTCGGCATGGCGAAGCGTGATTTTCAAACGAAAAGTTTCACTTTACATTTGAGGGACTTTGCGGTTGCCCTGCCTCGATACCCAGCTGGCCTGCACGTTGCCCGCCGAGGGCCTGTGCGGCCTGGGCGCTGGGGTTATCAGGATGCGTGTGAAACGGCTCGAAGCCGGTAAGCAGCAGCGTAGGCATCCTGTAATTTTAAGGCCGGGGCGCAACAAGCTCTCGCCCACTCCCAGTTACTGGCATTCATGAGGTTCTGTAGGCCGTCGGGGAAGCGACGATGGTGGCCCGCATAGTAGCGCTGCTTGCCCCGACCACCGTGACCGGCCCGTTCTGAGTCACGGTGATGACCGCCCCGCTGCTGGTCATCTACTCCAGCTCTCCAGGATAGAGGCTTTCTTAATGTTCACATCTGATCCAACGACCCTGCACTGAAAGTACAGGGATTGGGGTTGCGGCTAAAGCCGCCTTGTCGCCCTGCCTGCTGCGCTGTGGAACTGCTTGCCAGTCCCCCGTCATCCCAGCGCAGTCAAAGGGGGGTTTTCAGCTTGTTGAGTCGCCAAGTCTGCTCTAACCGACGCTTGCACTAAAGTGCATGGCTCTAACCCAGCGCTTTCGTAGAGTAGAGCTCCCACTTTGGGGTAGGGGCTGAAAAGGATGCTCTCATGGCTCATCTCTTGCAAAAGTCGCCTCATATCAGACTCACAGAATAGGTATGAATTGATTCACATTCCAGAGTTCATCTAGTGCTCATTTAAGGGTCAAGTTCAAATCGGGCGCTTACTGCTCTCTGGTTGCCAGTTCGTGCACCGCTCCGAGCAGTTGTCGGGCCGCCTCCTGATCGGGGGCTGACATAAGAGCGGCTTCCAGCAGGGCCATTCCCTGCGTGGCCTGCTGGTTGGCAAACCGCTGCGCATAGTCCACGCTGCCGCTGTCCAGCAACCAGTGGTGAATCTGGTCGACCACCTGCTGATCTTTCTGGGGCCGGTCGCGCTTCATTTGATCCAGAAAAACCTGTTTCTGCCCGGCAGGGGCCTGAGCCAGCCAATGCAGCACAATCAGGGTTCGTTTGCCTTCCAGCAGGTCGCCGCCGATTTCCTTGCCGTATTTGACCGGGTCGCCAGTCAGGTTCAGCACGTCATCCCGGATCTGAAAGGCGGTGCCCAGCGCCAGCCCAGCAGCGCTAAAAGCCTCATTCACAGGCAATCCGGCGGCCAGCGCCCCCAGCCGGAGCGGAACAATGACCGTGTAGTAGGCCGTTTTCAGTTCGACCATCTGGAGGTAATCGCTTTCTTGGAGGTTCCACTCACGGCGCTCGACCCAGGCCAGATCGAGGTGCTGGCCCTCGGCAGTGCGGGCGATCATCGCCAGAAATTCCTCCATGGCCCCTGGAATTCCGGCCCGCTGCACGGCGGCCCACATATAGGCGTGCAGGGCGTCGCCCACGTTAATGGCCAGGGGCACGCCGCACAGACGGTGCAGGGCAGGTTTTCCCCGGCGCTCCTCGCTGTCGTCCTCGATGTCGTCGTGAATCAGCACCCAATTCTGAAACATTTCCAGCGCCGCCGCCGCCCACTGCGCCGAGGTCCAGGCCGCCGTGCCAGAACGCACCCCGTGGGCCTGCGCCGAGGCAAGCAGCAGTTCCGAGCGAATGCCTTTGCCGCCGCGCCGGGGATAGTCGCGCATCAGGGCATAAAAATATTCTAGTTCGGGGGTAGGGCTGTGCTCGGGAAGCAGCGAAAGCACGAGGTCAAGGAGTTCAGCCCGCATGCCCGACAGTCTAGAGCAGTCTGGCAAAATCCGTCTGGAACATTTATGTGTGGCACCAAAGGCATCTGGTGTAACTCACGTTCACACCAGGCCCCCCTGCCCGATTGAACTCCCCTGGCATAAGCTTTCAGGGGCTTACAAGACTGCTCCGTCCGGGACGTGAAGAACCTATACGGACTGCCGTGTGTTTCGCTGACTACCCGCAAGGACACCGGGTTGCCAACGCCCAGAAACCCGTCTCTCTCTTGCCCGCTTTGCCGCGCCACTCTACGAAGCCGCTCGGGGCCATGCTGGAATCATCACCCGGCAGGGACTTATAACTCTAAAGCTACTTTTCTTGAGTGCGTTCGTGTTAACTTAGGAACCGGAGGTCGGGCGCACGTCCCGGCGATGACACGACTTATGGATTACTACGAACTGCTGGGCGTTGCCCGTACCGCGAGCGCCGACGAAATCAAGAGTAGCTACCGCAAGCTGGCCCTCAAGTTCCACCCTGACCGCAACAAGGAAGAGGGAGCTGCCGAAAAGTTTGCCCAGATCAACGAGGCCTACGCCGTCTTGAGCGACACGGAAAAACGTGCCCATTACGACCGCTTCGGCTCGGCCCCTGGCGCGGGGATGCCTGGCGGCGATCCCTTCGGCGGCATGGGCGGCGCAGGCTTTGACCCCATGGACATTTTCGAGCAGCTGTTCGGGGGCGCAGTAGGCGGTATGGGAGCACGCGGGCGGCGCGGCCCGGCACGCGGCGACGACATCGATACCGAGGCGCACATCAATTTGCTCCAGGCCCGTGCGGGCGAGGAAGTCGAGGTCGATGTAGACCGCCTGACCACCTGCGAACACTGCCACGGCAGCAAAACGGAACCGGGCGGCAAACCACCGGCCAAATGCACCACCTGTAGGGGCAGCGGCGCTGTTCGTGCCCAGGCCCGCACCATTTTTGGCGTGGTCGAAACGCAGCAGGTGTGCCCCACCTGCAAGGGCGAAGGCGAACTGATCGTAGACCCCTGTACCGTTTGCAAAGGCCGGGGGCGCACGCTGAAGGCCGAAAAAGTCAAGGTCAAGCTGCCCAAAGGCATCGACGAGGGCTACCGCATCCGCGTGGCGAATATGGGCAACGAAGGCCCCGGCGGTAACGGCGACCTGTACGTGCATATTGAGATGGAAGCCCACCCCGAGCTGCGGCGCGAGGCCGAGCACCTGATTTACCCGGCCAAAATCGGCTTTGCGACGGCGGCCATGGGGGGCGACATCACGGTGCCTACGCTCGACGGGCCGCAGCCCGTAGAGGTCAAGGCCGGTACGCAGCACGGCGAACTCTACCGCTTGAAAGGCCAGGGCATGCCGCGCCTACAGGGGTCGGGCAACGGCGACCTGATCGTGGAGTACGACGTGATAGTGCCCAAGCCCAGCCAGCTGAACGAGCAGGCCCGCGAGGCCCTGAAAGCCTACGCCGCTGCCATGGGCGACCAGGCCCCACATGAAAAGCACGAGAGCTTCTTCGACAAAGTGGGCAAGATTTTCCGGGGCGACTGAAAACCGGGGCGCAGTGAAGGCTTAGCTATACGCAAAAAAATGTGGGCCACTAGGAAAAAGTCCTCGTGGCCCACGCTCAGGCTGTCTCTGCTGCGCCGCCCGGAGTTTGTGGGGGTTTTACACCGCCCGGCACCGTCTCGAATTCGCCCGTGTCGGTGCCCCGGTTGACCTCGGTGCCGCCGCTGAGCAGCAGGGCGCGTTCCAGCACGGTCTGCCAGTTGGCCCGCTGAGCCAGCGACATTCCGGCCAGATACGCCAGCCGGTCGGCGCGGGTGCTGGCACGCACGCAGGACTGCACCTGCAAACGGTACGCCCCAGGGCCGGTCGGAATGGCCTTGAACTCGACCCAGCCGGATTCGGGGTGCATGCGTAGGGTTCGGTTGCGAAAGCGCAGCGGCTCGACCAGTTCTGTTTCGACGTAACCGCGCCGCAGCAGCATCAGGATAAAGTAGCGGTCCCCCTTGTGGCCTACGCCCGGCTCCCCTTTGACCTTGGTGGTGGTCGCCAGGAGCTTAGGCATGACCTCGGGAAAGTGGTTCAGCACCCCGGCCACCACATCCTCGGGTGACTTGCGGGCGTGCTGCACGTCGACCCAGTAGCGCCGAATGGTCACGGGGCCGACGCCGTCCTTCTCGGTGGTGGGGGCCAGTTCGGGTTTGTCCTTACCGGGGCGCAGCAGCCACAGGCCGAGCGCCGTAGCGGGAAGCAGTAGGTAGCGTTTTTTCATGGAATCTCCTTGATACCGAATTCGTCTTTCAAAGCGGTGAGCGCCGCGTTATAGCCGCACATGCCGTGAATGCCGCCACCCGGCGGGGTACTGCTGGAACACAGGTACATACCCCGCACAGGAGTCCGGTACGGGGTCAGGGCCAGATTGGGACGCTTGAGAAGTTGCCAGAGGGTACCTGCACCGCCGTTGACATCGCCGCCCATCATGACTGGGCTAAAGGCCTGAATCTGTGCGGCAGTGGTGACTGTGCGCTGCATAATCAGCCTACTAAAGCCGGGGGCAAAGCGCTCAATCTGCGCCTCGACCTGCGGGCGGATATCCTGATTGCTGCCATTAGGTAGGTGGGAATAGGCCCAGAAGGTATGCTGGCCCGCTGGGGCACGGCTGGCATCGAACAGGGTGTGCTGCGCCGCCAGGACGTAGGGGCTTGGCGACGCGAACTTGGTGTTGGCCGCTTCTGAACGCGTTACTTCCTCGAAGGTGCCGCCGATGTGCACGGTAGCGGCTCGCCGGACGCGTGGGTCGCTCCAGGGCACCGGCCCCGAGAGCGCGTAATCAAATTTCTGAATGCCTGGGCCGTACTGGTAGCGTTCCAGGGCGGCGCGGTAACTGTGCGGAGCACGGCTGCCCAACAGCTTCAGCAGCAGGCCCGGACTACTGTCTACCAGCGTCACGCGGGCCTCAGGTAACTGAGCCGCCGACTCTACCCTGACGCCGGTGATAACCTCACCCCCCAGAAATTTCAGGTAGGCCTGCATCGCGTCTGGAATCGCCTGCGCCCCGCCCCTGGGAAAAGGCCAGCCGACCGCGTGACCCAGCAAAATTAAGACCATAGTCATGGCCGAGGTTCCCGGAGTAGTCAGCGGCAGGGTCGTATGCGCGGCCATACCTGCCCACAGTGCCCGCGCTTCAGGCGTCTGAAACAGGAGTTCGGCCACCGCGTGCGCCGAGGGCAAGCCCTGAATACCGAAGCGGGCCAGCGTGAACGGACTGCCCGGAATGCGGATCAGAGGACGCAGGATATCGTGAAGCAGCCCTTCCCAGTCGGCCAGCAGCGGACCAAAAAGCGCCTTCCAGGTTTTGCCGTCACGGCCCAGGCCCTCTGCGGTGGCTTCCAAGCTGCGTTCCAGGGTCACGCTGCCATTTGAACCGGCCCGCATGGTGTGAACTGCTGGGGCCTCCGGGTCAATCCAGTCAAGACCAAACGCATGTAGGGGCCATTGCCGGAACACCGGGCTGGCGACGGCCAGCGGGTGAATCGCCGAGCCGAAGTCATGCTTAAACCCCGGCAGGGTCATTTCATGAGTCGTCATCCCGCCGCCGATATGGTCGTGCGCCTCCAGCACCTGCACCCGGAGTCCGGCGCGGGCAAGCGTAATGGCCGCTGCCAGACCGTTGGGCCCAGAACCCACCACCACTGCATCGAGCTTACTCATGCCCCGAGCTTAGCGGCTGGGCGCGGCGGGGCCGGATTATCTGAAGGTCAGCAAAAGACCAGGCGGGCCACTACTCACCTGTCAGAAGCTCCCGGTTGCAGTTCGGCGTATCTGGGGAAAGCGCCCGAATCCGCTTTGCAGCGCAGCTTTGCGAGTCCACTTCCACCAGCAGCTCCTTTTTGCCTTTTCGTTCCACCTGGGGTAGAGGTGCTTCATAATGGACTCTGTACCCGGCAGCTACCTAGCGGCCAGAGCGGGCTAGTTGTCCAGATATGCCGGACACGCCTCCAGCGGGCGGGTGGGCTGCTGCCCTGTTCCCAATCTGGTCACGGCCCTAACGCATGACAGGGAGCGCAGCAGGCAGGTATGCTGCCTAAGGTTTATTTAACGCACCGTATACACCTACTTCTGGACCCCTGGAGGATTTACCCTTGTCCGTTCCCCACCGCGCCCCGCAAGAGTTGCTGCAAGGCAAACGCTCGCCCATGCTGGTCTTTTCGGGCCAGAGCAACCGTCCACTGGCTCAGGCCATCTGCGACAGCCTCGGCATTCCGCTGGGCCGCAGCAAAACCGAGAAATTCACCAACGACAACATCATCGTGCATTACGAAGAGTCGCTGCGTGAAGGCGATATTTTTCTGATTCAGACCTTTTCCACGCCAGTCAGCGACGCGATTATGGAACTGATGCTGATGATCGACGCCGCCAAGAGTGCCAGCGCAGGCCGCGTGACCGCCGTCATTCCGTACTACAGCTACGCCCGCAGCGACAAGAAAGACAGCCCGCGCATTTCCATCGCGGGCCGCCTGGTGGCCGACCTGCTTCAGGAAGCCGGGGCCGACCGCATCTTGACCATGACGCTGCACAGCCCGCAGGTACACGGCTTTTTCAAGGTGCCGGTAGATCACCTGTCGGCAGACATTGTGCTCTCGCAGCACTTCAAGAGCTGTGTGTCTAACGCTCATGAGGGCGTGGTGCTGGCCCCCGACGCGGGCAGCATCAAGCGGGCCTCGCAGATTGCCCGCAGGCTTGACAGTGGCCTGGCGATGATCGACAAGGAGCGCCTCAGCGACACCGAGGTGCGGCCCCGTGCCCTGATCGGCGACGTGGAAGGCAAGACTGTGTTCATCATTGACGACGAGATCAGCACGGCGGGCAGCCTTGTGGAAACCGTCAATATTGCCCGTGGCATGGGGGCCAAGGATGTGTACGTGGCGGTCACGCACGGCGTATACACCGGCCCGGCCATTGAACGCATCGCTGCGCTGGACGTCACCCAGGTGGCAAGTTGCAACACCGTACACGTCTCGGAAGAGAAGATCAGAAATGCGGGTGGCAAACTGGCCGTGCTCGATGTAGCTCCGCTGTTCGCCAACGCGATCACCAACATCCATACCGGCGCGAGCGTCAGCACGCTGTTTACCTAAGCCCTTGACCCGCTAGGCGCCTCCTACCGACTGCGCTCAATACTGGTACAGCTGGGAAGCGGGCAGGCCCCATCCTGGGTGCCGTTTTGCCCAAGAAGCGCCTTTACCGCGAAACCCATATTTTTCCTTCGCGCATCCGCTCCGATTGAATCTGAAACAACAAGATTCAATCGGAGTTCGTATGACCCACATAACAAACCCGTCAGGCACAGGCGCTGACGGGCGTGGTGCTGGTCAAGATCAGGCTTTGCTGGCAGCCTCGTGAATGATTTCTACTGCCGAGGTTCCGGCCAGCAGCGCTCCTTCTTGCCAGGCGTTCCAGTAGGACGTGTGTTCGCCCGCCAGAATAAAGCGCTTGTCCAGGGCACACAGCGTCGGATAGATATCCTTGCGGGTTTCTTCGTTGTACAGGCCGTAGCAGCCTAGCGTAAAAGGCACGCGGTGCCAGCCCACTGAAATACCGTTGTCGAATTCCTTTTCGGCCTGTGGGTGAATGGCAATGTTCTGCTTCAGTACTTCCTGCAAGCGGTCCTTGGGGTTCATGCCGGTGAACTTCACGGCGTCAGGGCCGAACATGTACGCGCCCAGCACCACACCCTTGCCGTTCGAGTTGTAGTTGTTGGCCGGGTAGGACATCAGCCCCATGCTCTGGTCGGTGTAGGTGACCCCACCATAAATCGCTTCGTCCTGCTCCCAGAAACGTCGCTTGTACTGCATCCCCGCTTTGAAGGACGGCCCATACGGCACTTTCTTGATGGCATCGGCCAGTTGAGGGCTCAGGCCGGTACTCGGAATCTGGCTCAGGATGCTCAGCGGAATGGTGCAGATGCAGTAATCGCCCCGCGCAGTTCTAGTCGAGCCGGTGGTCAAATCTTCGTATGTGGCCGTTACGCCGCCCTCATCCTGCTTGATGTCGGTGACTCTGCTGCGGTACTTGATGAACTGCCGGGTACGGGCCTCGAACGCCCGAGCCATCGCGTCGATTCCGCCCACCGGCTCGAAAATAGTGCTGTGGAACTCGTAGGCCAGGCCGGTATTCAGGTCGGTCCATAGGTCATTCTTGACAATGGCGTCCAGGCTCAGCGGCGTGCTGGGCGTGCCGGGTTCCAGCCGCGCACCGGGGTCGCGGTCATAGCCACGGTAACTGCTGGTCGCCAGGCTCTTGCTGTAGCGGTAATCCTTGTCTAAGAACCCCCAACCCTTCAGAGCTTCGAGAACCTTGGCCTTGTCCTCGCCAGTCATCTCGCCCTGGAGCGCGTTCTGGCTCAGGGCCTTGGCGAGCAGCTCGGAAACGTGGCCCTGCATGTCGATCATCAACTTGCCCTGGCGCTCTTTTACACCACTTGTGCGGTGAACATAGGCGTTGTGATTGATCATCGGAAAGACTTCCAGCTTCACGCCAAATTCGCGGGCGTAGTGCTGGTAGGCCTGGTGAACGTGCGGAATTCGCCAGGGGCCGGGGTTGAGGTATAGCCCCTTATCGAACTGACAGGTCTGCTCGAAGCCGCCCAGCTCGGTGTATTTGTCGCCGCCGCGAATCGTCCATACGCGGCCCCCGGCGCGGGCGTTGAACTCCAGAATCTCGACCTCGTATCCGGCCTTGTTCAGTTCGTAAGCGCTTACCATACCAGCCAGGCCGCCGCCCAGAATCAGCACTTTCTTGCCCTTGCCGCCTGTGCCCAGCTGCGGCTGCTTGTAGGTGGAAGGAGCTGCCAGCCCCATCACGGTCATCATCTGGAACACGGCGGCGCTGCCACCAGCCAGGCCCACCATGCCTAAAAAATCACGCCTAGATACGCCCATCAGCCTGCCGCCTCCCCAAAAATCATGTAATGCTGCCCAGGCTGACGCATCTTTTTCACGTCGTCGGGCGTCACCTTGTCGGTGTTGTTGTTCAGCTCGGTGCGAATGTAATTAACCACTTCGCTAATCTGCTGGTCGTTCATATAGTGCCCGAAGCTGGGCATGCCGCCGTTGCCGTACAGCACCATGCCGGTGGGGTACTGCATGGCCTTGAGCTTGGGATTGTTGGCGAGCGCCGGGTAAATGCCCGCACCCTTGGCCCCCTTGCCGCCGGGCATGTGGCAGCTCTGGCAAGCCTGCACGTAAATTTCAGCGCCCGTCCCCTGAAACGAGGTATCAGTCACGGTCTGCTCCTGTGGCAGCGCGGCAGCGGTCGCGGCGGCCCCGGCACTTCCGGCGGCGGCCTGACCCTCGACCGGGGTCTTGCTGGCGTTATCGGCTGTCGCCGTGCCAGTAGCCGCAGCCGTGGCTGGCGTACCCGACGCGGTGGCCGTACCGTCCGCCGCCGTGGTTGTGCTGGCTGTATTTGTTGTGCTGGCCGTGTCCGCGCTACTGTTCGCCGCCTTGTTGCCGGTGTTCTCGTTGCGGTCGATGACCGTGGTACCCGGAATCCCTGCGTTAACTGCCGAAACCGTATCGGGGTTCCCGACATGCCGCCCGAACAGCAGCAGCAGCAAGACGCCCAGCACTGTGCCGATCACCAGACTGAGCAGCAGCGTGGGAAGAAGTGAAAACTCGCGCCTTTTAGAGGCCATACTGACTCCTTTTAATCATGAGAGACTGAATATTTCCTGTTCAGCTTAGTCAAGCCCCGGCAAAACTAGGCATTAGATGACGGGAGCATTAAGAATCCTGCTCACAGAATGAGTTTTGCACGGTGGCGTACACTGCGCGTCATGCTGCGCGGCGTGCTCGAACAACTCGGTGAACTCGGCAACTTAGTGCCGCGCTACACGCAGCCGCGCTGTCTGCTGGTTCGTCAGGCGGCGGGCGGGTGCGACATTTGCCAGACTATCTGCCCACATACGGCCATTGAGCTGGCAGCGGGCAGCTTCGCCATCGAAATTGACCATCAGCGCTGCACCGGCTGCGGCCTGTGCATGCAGGGCTGTCCCACCGGCGCACTCGAATACGACCTTCAAACGTCACTGCAAGCCGTGCAAGATCAGCGCGGTGAACCCGAGGCGACCCTGACGTGTTCGCAAAGCGGCGCGGGCGGGCCGCAATTGCCCTGTCTGGGACGCGTAACCCCGGCGCTCCTGAGTGCGGCGGGCGCCTGGAACCAGCCGCTGACCCTGATTCACGGCGCGTGTGAACAGTGCAGTGTGGGTTCGGCGCAGGTACCCCAGCAGGTGCAGGAAGCCATGCGTGCAACGCAGCGCCTGCGCAGCGCGACCGGGCGGCCAGCGCAGATTACGCTGCGGGCCGCCCTCCCCGAAGACAGTTCCCGCGCCCTGAACGTGTCGCGGCGCGGGGCATTCGGCACCCTGCTACGAATGGGCCAAAAACAGGTGGTTCAGAACCTCCCCGAAAGGCCGCTGCCCTTCGTAGACTGGAGCGAACCCGCTCAGCGCACCCCCGGGGAGTGGCGCTGGCGCAAGCAGACGCTCAAGCCCGCTCCCCCGCCGGACGTGGCGGTCTATTGGCCTGCCCCGGTGGTTGACGACAGCTGCATCGACTGCCCGGTGTGCGCCAACGTGTGTCCCACCGAGGCGATTACGCGCGAACTGTCCCCCGAAGGCGGCGTGCGCCTTCTGCTCGACCTCAGCGCCTGCACGGGTTGCATGGCTTGCCTGCGTTCCTGCCCGCCCCAGGCCATCCATGAGCAGAGGCAGTGGTTTCCAGCCGCCCTGGAAGCGCAGATTCTGCTGCGTGAAAGCGACAGCGTGATGTAACCGGGTGATGTGACCGTGTGATGTAACAGCGCGATGTAAAGGTGGGGATGTCAAAGGTAGAAGGTAACGGCGGGACGGAATCTACGCCTGATCGCGCCAGCCCCGGGGCTATCCTCTGAATCATGCTTGCCCGCGCTGTCGCTCATATTTCCGAATCGGCCCTGAATCATAACCTGAGTGCGCTTTCCGGGTGTGCCGGGGTGCCGCTGCTGCTGCCCATCAAGGCCGAGGCTTACGGACACGGCCTGCAACTGGTCGCCGGACTGGCCGCCGCACACCCGGAGGTCTGGGGACTGGCCGTCGCCACGCCCGCCGAAGCCCAAGCCGTGGCCCGGCTCAGCCTGGGCAAACCCGTCGTGCTGCTTACGCCTCCGGCCCCCGAGGAACTGACCGCGCTGGCCGATCTGGGGGTACGCCTGCCCGTGGGCACACTGGCCGAGGCCGAGGCTCTTCCGGCACACGCCGTTGCCCACCTCAAGGTCGATACTGGCATGAACCGCCTGGGGGCGCGGCCCGGAGAAGCTGTACATATCGGGCAGCGACTGGCCGAGCGCGGGCTGCTAGAAGGCGCGTACACCCACTTCGCCAGCGCCGACGAACCCGACCTCAGCTTTTCGCAGGAACAGTTCAGGAAGTTTCAGGGCGTGCTGGCGCACTTGCCCCCAGTGCTGGCGCACGCGGCTAACGGCGGCGGCGTTCTCAGTTTCGGTCGGCTGCCGGGCATGAGCCTTGCGCGGCCCGGCCTGGCCTCCTACGGCTTTGCGCCCGAACACCTGCGGAGCGTGCTGGCGCTGCGACCCGTCATGACGTTGCGGGCCAGGGTCAATCAGGTGCATACCGTCTACGCGGGCGAAAGTGTGAGCTACGGCGGCCTGTGGACGGCCCCGCGCGACACCCAGGCCGCCGTGATCGGCGTGGGCTACGCCGACGGCTACCCGCGTAACGCCACCCTGAAGGCCAGCGTCCTGATCGGGGGCGAACGCCGTAGGGTGCTGGGCCGCATCTGCATGGACCAGATGATGGTGGATGTCACGGGCCTGAATGTGCAGCCGGGCGACTGGGCCGAGCTGTGGGGAAACGGCAAAATCACCGTCAGCAACGTGGCCGAGTGGAGCGGCACCATCGAGTATGAGGTACTGACTGGCCTAGGGGTCCGTGCAGAGCGAGTAAAATCAGAGTGATGTCCAGACACTGGGGCGCAGAAACCGCCTCACGTCGCCATCCCATAACACCCGTACCGGAATCACAGGCAGTTCATTAGGTAAGGGTTGTGCAAGAAGCCAGCACCTAACCTGAAGCTGTCCGTCTTCTCAGGAGGCCCTAAAACATGCACCCGTCCCCTTCATTTCCTCAACTGACCCGCGTTCTTATTGCGGCCACCCTCGTCGTCGGCACCGGTGCCCGGGCGCAGACCCTGACGGACACTTCCGCAGCCATGAGTGGGCAAAACATCCTCAATTCCACTGGTGCCCCCAACAGCGCCGCCGTCTTGCAACACGTACGGCAGGCCGCCAACAGCGTCAAGGCGGCGGAAGCTGCTAATACTCCAGTCGACAATGGGCTGCCCACAAAGCCTCCTGCCGACGCAGCCCCGGTAGCCACGGTTGCCAAACCTGCTGTGGAAGTCACCCCCCTGACCACGGCGGAGCAAGCCGCGCTGCTGGTTGCCCAGAACAACCTGAAAGCGGGCCGCTACCCGCTGGCCCGCTCACAGTTCGAGGCGCTAGTCGCGCAGCATTACAACAACCCCGAGCCGCACTTCGGCCTGGCGCTGGCGCTGCTGGCCCAGAAGGACGACAAGGGAGCCGTTTTTGAACTCACGCAGTTTCAGGCCATGGCTCCTGACCGCTATGAAGGCCCCTACAACTTGGGCGTCATCGCCACCCGAGCCGGGCGTTACGCCGACGCCCTGAAGTTCTACACCGACGCCGCCGCCCTCGCCAAAGACAAGACCTCTCCGGTCATTCAGGCTCAGATTCTTGACGCGCTGGCGGGCGAACAGACCCGCAAGGCCGATTTCGCCGGGCTGAGCGCCACCCTCAGCGACCTCAATGTCCTGCGCCCAGGCGACGCCAGTGTGCAGTTCCGGCTGGCGCAGGCCCAGACCCTTTCCGGCAACGGAACCCAGGCCCTGCCCGGCCTGTACGCCCTGATCCAGAAACAGCCAGAGCGGGCCGACGCCGTGAACCTCGTGGCCGACATTTACGTGACCCAGGGCTTGGCCGACCGCGCTTTACGCGAGCTTGACGCCGCCATCAGCCGGGCCAAGACCGGTAAGGCGCGCTCGGCGCTGCTGCTGCACAAGGCGGATATTCTCGCCGGGCAGGGCGATACCCGCGCCGCCGTGTTCTCGGCGCAGGCCGCGCATGTGCAGGATCCCAGCAATGTAGACGCCTACAGCCGTGAAGCCGACCTGCGCCTGAGCCGGAATGACCGTTCCGGGGCACTTGAAGCGTATCAGAATGCCCTGAAGCTCACTCCCAAGAACGCCCGTATCCGCACCAATCTGGCCGCCCTGCGTCTGGCAATGGGTCAAACGGCCCAGGCTGGACAGGACGCGGAGCTGGCCCTCAAGTCCTCGCCGGACAAACCCACCCAGGCCCGTGCCCAGTTCCTTCAGGGAGTGGCGCTGTACCGCGGCGGACAATATGCCCAGGCCAAGACCCTGCTTAATGCCAGTGCCCTGAATGCGCCCAGCGCAGAGACTACCCTCTGGTTGGGCCTGGCGAACTACGCCCTGAAGGATTACCCTTCGGCGGTGGCGGCCCTCAGCGAAAGCATTAAGCTTAAGCCGAGTGTGCCCGCGAGGCAGAACCTCGCCTCGGCGCTGCTGGCCGCAGGCCGTTATCCGGAGGCCGAAGCCGTCTTGAAGGGCCTGGTCACCGACAACGCCAAGAGTGGCGAGGCCTGGTATCTGCTTGGACTGGCCCAGCGTGGCCAGATGCGGGCCGAAGACGCCCGGGCGTCGTGGAAGACAGCGGCCAACCTGGGGGATGTCCGCGCGAAGGAGGCCCTTAAGTGAGTGGGGCAAGGCCACAGTCACGCCCCCCACAACGCTGGCCCGACATCATGATCGGTGTCTTGACTCTCGCGCTGCTCGGCGGCTTTGGAACGCTGCTGCTCGGTCAGCGCAAGCCCGCTCCAGTAGCCGTTACCCTGCCGCCAGTCAGCACCGCGATTCCGGCTTCTCCCGGCACCGTACCCGTCCCGGCCACACCTAAACCGCAGTCCGCTTCGGCCCAGCCAGGACAATCGGCCCAGTCAGCCGCCCACCCAGCACAGTCGCCAGCAACCCCACCCGTCACCGCGCCTGCCACGAATTCGGCCCCTGCAGCGAGCACTGCGCCGAGCACCAGGGACAGTGCGCCGGTTCCGGTGCAAAACAGGCCGCAAACGGCTCCAACCGCGCCGGTGACGGCTTCCGAACCAGCACAAACTAGCGGCGCGGCGGTCAAAGCCTCGACGCAACCAGCTGAGGCGGCGACTTCCCGGACCACAGCGCAGACCACCGTTGACCAGAATACGGTGGCCCAGACCAGCGCAATTCCGCCTGTTCCTGCCGCGCCTCCGGTCAAGCCGATCACGCCACCAGTCCTGCCCGAGCCGGTAGCCAAGGCGCCGCAGACCCAGTCGTCACAGACCCAGTCACCACAAGCGCAGCCGACGGCCAAAACCAACGATAAGACCACCACGGCGACCACTTCACCAACACCCGAAGCGCCGCCCATTTCGGCCACGCCCGACGCGGCTCCCCGGAGTGGGGGTGCGGTCGCCACCAGCGAGAACCGTATTCCGCGCCGCAGCGATTACCGCATCAGCCTGGGCAGCTTCGGCACGCGCGGCACGGCTGAAAATCAGACGGCGGGGGTAGGCACGCTAGGCTACAGGGTTCATCCTATCGATGTAGGGAGCCAGTACGTCGCGCAGGTCGGTCCGTTCGCCGATGAGGCGACGGCGCGTCAGGCACTGGCCGATATTCAGCGGGCTTACCCCAACGCCGTGCTGCTTCAGCCCAAATCTAAGACGAAGACCGCCACGGCTCCGAGCACCACTGCGGATAACACCGACGCTGCCGCTGCGCCGGGAGCAACGCAGCGCAGCGCACGTACGGCACAGACCCAGATTCCCGCCCGTACTGCGCCCAGTGGGCCGACTTACCTGCAAGTCGGGTCGTTCAAGTATGTCGAAAGTGCCCAGAAACTTGTGAGTGTTCTGCGCGACAACAACTTTGCGCCTACCGTTAATAATCCTCCGGACAGTAGAACGACGGTGCTTGTCGGCCCCTACAGTGGCGACGCCCTGCTGCGGGCCGAAGCCCGACTCGACAACGCCGGACTTGGGCATTTCCGCGTCAAGTAATCATGGCTGATATTCCCACCGCCGCCATCAGCCGCCTGGTCACTTACCTGCGCATTCTTGAGCAGCTCGAAGCTCAGGATGTCAGCCGCACCAGCAGTAACGACCTGGCCGAACGCGCCAATGTAACGCCTTTTCAGGTGCGTAAGGACTTGGCCTACTTCGGACGTTTCGGAACGCGCGGTATGGGCTATACAGTTGCGGTCCTTAAGCGTGAACTGGTCCGGGTACTGGGCCTTAACCAGACCTGGAATGTCGTTATCATTGGGATGGGGCGTCTGGGACAGGCCATCGCCAATTATCCCGCCACCGATTACCGTTTCGAGTACGTGGGAGCCTTCGACATCCATCCTGATCTCGTGGGAACGACTGTGCGTGGGCTTGAAGTGCAGCACACCAATCAACTCGCCCACTTTGTTCAGCAACAGGCGCACACGCCCGGAAGAGTGGACATGGGATTTATTGCTGTACCACCCGAAAGCGGGCAGGCGGCGGCTCAGGCCCTGGTGGGGGCCGGGGTCAAGGGCATCTTGAACTTTGCACCAGTAGTTATTCAACCCCGCACCCTGGAACGCGCCGGGCATCACGAAGTCAGTGAAGAGTGGCACGGCGTCATTATTGAAAATGTCGACTTCTTGGCAGGCATGAAACGGCTCGCCTTCTATATCCTCAACCCTCAGCTCAAGATCACCGATTCGGAGGAACACTTATGAAAAGACTCGCAATTCTGGCCCTTCCACTTCTGCTCGCCGCCTGCAACTCTGGCAACGGCACATTCACCGGCTCCAGCTTTTCGGCCACGGCTGGCGGTACCGGCGCTGAGGTCGAGTACAACCACATTTACAACACCACTAGCAAAAGTTAGAGGCTGTCTGAGGCCCTAACCATGGGAAATGTTTTAGGCTTTAACGGTGGAACGCGCAGCTTACCCTAGCGAC